>CALVJI010000102.1 GCA_944332105.1 uncultured Bacilli bacterium | reverse complement strand
CAAGATCCCAAATTCAGAGAATATATGACGAAAGAAGAAGATGACCGAAAAATAAGAAATACCGAACTTAGAGAAGCCCGTGAACAAGGAATCGAATATGGCGAAAAAAATCGCAATTTAGAAATAGCAAAGGCAATGCTTAAAGAGACAGAACTTTCTATTACAAAAATATCTAGTCTAACAGGATTAAGTGAAGAAGAAATTAAAGAAATAGAAAAACAATTTAAATTGATTTCATAAATATAAAAAACTTTGTGATTATTTAAGTGAAACCTTAAAATTTCGCTTTTTTTGCGGACTTGAAAACTGTAACATGAATATATTTTTCTTATCGAAAAAAAAAGACCGAATGGTCTTTTTAAGTAATTACGCTAATTCTACTTCAGCGCCAGCTTCTTCTAATTGAGCTTTAATTTGGTTAGCTTCTTCAGCAGGAATGTTTTCTTTAACATTTCCACCATTGTCAGCTAATGCTTTAGCTTCAACTAAACCTAATCCTGTAATTTCTTTTAATAATTTAATTACATTGATTTTGCTTCCACCAGCATTTTTAAGAACAACAGTTTTTGTTGAACTTTCAGCTTCAGCACCACCTTCAGCAGGTGCAGCTGCAACTGCTACAGCACTAGGATCTACTCCAAATTCTTCTTTCATAGCGTCTACCCATTCTTTTACTTCAAGAATAGTCATTTCTTTTAACGCTGCAATAAAATCTTCTTTTGTAATTTTTGCCATTTTTCTTCTTCCTTTCTAATTTTCTTCTTTTCCTTCTGCATATAAATTTAATGCAATAGATAAGTTACGAACATGTTCCATCATACCAGCAGCAAGCATAGTAAGTAATCCTTCTCTTGATGGAATGGAAGCATATTCTTTGATTGTAGCTAAATCTGCTACTGAGCCACTGATGATACCAACACGAATTTCTAGTTTATCATGACTTTTTGCAAAATCGGCTAAAACTTTGATTGGTTCTAAAAGATTTTTACCAAAAAGGATCGCATTTGGCCCTTCAAGGAAACCTTCAAAATTCACGTTTAAATCATCTAATGCTCTTTTTAAAAGAGTGTTTTTGTAAACTTTAACTGTAGCGTCTGTTTCTCTTAATTTTGTTCTTAGGTCGCTTAAATCAGCAACTGTCAAACCTTGATATTGAAAAAGAATTACAGATTCACTATTTTTGATGTTTTCTTCAATTTCGTTTACAATTTCTTTTTTGGCATCAAGAATTTTTTGGCTAGCCATTTTTTTCCTCCTTTACTTTATCTAAAAAAGCTTATCCGATTTGGACAAGCTTAAAAGAATATCTTTAAAGTTGTCCCTCGGTAAGATAATTAAGACTAAAGTCCCTTACTGTCTTCGGTTCGCTTTTCTAGTCGATATTATAATGTACTTTTTATTAAAAGTCAAAAGAATTTTGATCTACTTTGATTCCAGGACCCATTGTCGTTGAAATACTAATAGATGTGATGAATTTTCCTTTAACAGATGTAGGTTTCATTCTAGCAATTGTTTTAACTGCATAGTCTAAGTTTTCAACTAAAGCTTTTTCATCGAAAGAAACTTTACCTAAAATACCATGAATGTTACCATAAGAATCTGTTCTAAATTCCATCATACCTTTATTAATATCTTCAATTGCTTTGGCAGGATCTGGAGTAACTGTATTGGTCTTTGGATTAGGCATTAATCCTTTTGGACCTAATAGTTTACCGATTTTACCAAGTTCAGGCATCATGTCTGGTGTAGCTACGATAACATCAAAATCAAACCAATTTTCTTTTTGAATTTTTTCGATCATATCTTTGTCACCAACATAAAGAGCACCAGCTTCTCTTGCTTTATCAGCAGCAGCGCCTTTCGCAATAACTAAAACTCTTTTCGTTTTTCCTGTACCATTAGGTAAAATTAGTGAACCACGCAATTGTTGATCGGCTTTCTTTGGATCGACATTCAATTTAATTGCAAAATCTACTGTACCATCAAAACTTGTAACAGATGTTTGTTTAGCAAGTTTGATAGCTTCTTCTGCGCTGTAAGCTTTGTTTTTATCAACTAACTTAGCAGCTTCCACATATTTGCGACCAAATTTTTTCATTATTTCCCTCCTAACTGTGGTTTATTAGCGGACTTTTTTCTTTATTTAATTTTCTTCTTTTTCTTCTTCGTCTTTACCTTTGCCAATGACTTCTACTTCAGCAGAAACTTGTTCTTTCGCTTCAGCTTCCATCTCTGCTAATTCTTCTTCACGTTTTTCTCTTTCAGCTTCTTCTAACGCAGCTTCTTTAGCTTGTTCAGCTAATTCAGCATCATTAACACCTTTAACTGCAATTCCCATATTACGCGCTGTTCCTTCAATTTCTTTCATTGCATTCTCAATTTCATAAGAATTTAAATCAGGAAATTTCGTTTCAGCAATTTTTCTTAATTCATCTTTTGTAATAGTTGCAACGATTTCATTAGCACCTTTTTTACTTGCTTTTTCAATCTTAGCAGCTTTTTTAAGTAAGAAGGCAGCAGGTGGAGTTTTTAAAACGAAGTCAAAGCTACGATCATCATAAATAGAAATCTCGCATGGAATTACATCGCCCATTCTTTCTCTAGTTGCATCATTAAATTTTTGACAGAAATCTTGGATGTTAATACCAGCAGGTCCTAAAACTGTACCAACTGGTGGAGCTGGGTTTGCTTTTCCAGCAGGAATTTGTAATTTTACTTTTTTTACGACTTCTTTTGCCACGAAAACTCACTCCTTTCTTTGGAATTATTTTAAGTTTATACGTGGAAGTGGTAATGGGCAAGTCCGCATGACTCCCTCCCACTTCAATGCACTTAAAAAAATATTTAAATGCAATAAGATACTACCATAAAATAAGGGTTTTGACAAGTATTTTTCTACAAATTTAAATTTGAGCCATTTCTATAATAAAAAGTATTTTTGTTTATAAATTCTCAATTTAAAGTTGCGGTATTGTGCGATTTAGGTTATAATCTCATCTTAAACACTTTTTGAGAAGTAAAAACTCCCTAGGCCCCTATTTATAGGGGT
>CALVJI010000101.1 GCA_944332105.1 uncultured Bacilli bacterium | reverse complement strand
TATAGATTTAATAATCGCACATTTGCTTAAAAATAAAGAATATGGTAAACTATAAGAGGTAAATGAAATGTTGACAAAGTCATCTATTTGTCATCCGATGATAGATTACAATAATACTATATGTACTAAAAATATGGTATGTATTAAAACAGTATTGTCCATTAAAAATAATAAATAACAATAATAATATAAATATAATAAATAAAGATAATACAAGTCATACCTGTACATGTGGATCGGGAAAGAAATATAAGCAGTGTTGTGGTAAATAAACTCGCAAACCCGCATAAAATAAGGGAAAACGCGAGTTTTTCTTTTGCTAAAAAATTGCGAAAAATCACCAAAAATTCACTTTAGATACCTTTTAGATACCTTTTCACAGGTATTTTTGAAAGAAAAAAAATATGATATAATTTATATGGGTGGTTTTATGTCTAAAATATCCAATGTACTAACAATGCTACAACTTTTACAGTCTGGAAGAAAATATAGCATAAATGAATTGTCAAATGAACTTGAAGTTTCTGAAAGAATGATTAGAGTGTATAAAGAAGATTTAGAAAAAGCAGGTATTTATATGGATACAATAATGGGTCCATATGGTGGATATGTATTAAATCAATCAGTTCGCATGCCTGTTAGAAAATTTAAAATGAAAGATGCTAAATTATTAGATAAGTACATAGCAAGTGAAAAAGATAAGGACATAAAAGATGAACTTATATTACTTCAAGATAAAATTAAAGGCGTATACATAGGAAGTAAGCAAGAAGAAAAAGAATTAAATTTAAAAGATGAAAATGGAAAGAAGTATAATTTATTAACAAGAGCTATAAAAGAAAAAAGAAAAGTTAAAATATTATATTATTCCTATGGTAAAGGCGAAAACGAAAGGATTATAGATCCAGCAGAAATGTTTTTATTTCAAGATGGTTGGTATTGTGCAGCATTTTGTGAAAAGAAACAAGATATTAGACACTTTGAATTAAAAAGAATAATTAAATATGAATTATTAGATGAAAAATATGAGTAGACGAAATACTTCCTCCTTTTGAGTTATATTTAACTTGAAAGGAGATTTTTTATGGAAAAGAACATGAAAGTTAATTTTGATTTTTTAAAAGAAAGGGTGGTAGATTCATTAGATAATACTGATTTAGAGTTTATTAGAAATGAATTATCTAAATTAAATGAACCAACATTATTTAGTGGAGTTGGAGGATCAAGTGTAGTAAGTGAATATGGAGCTAAGGTTATTAATGCTAAAAATGGTATAGTTTCAGTTAACAGTGAACCAAGAGATTTTTTATATCGAAATAATGGGGCTTTTAGAAATGTAATAGCGTGTAGCTACAGTGGAAATAATTACGGAGTAGAATTATCTTTCTTAAAAGAATTAAGAAAATACTTATTATCTAACAATTCATTTGATGATAATGATGTAACTTACTTAAAATATAACACTACTATTGATAAAGAAAGAAGTTTTATATCACTTGGTGCAACACTTATTCCAGTTAGCATACTAATAAATTATTATTTAAATGGAAAGAATAGTCCTATATTAGATAGCATAGAAGAAACATCATTTGTTTTTGATTTAGTAAGTGATTTCTATGAAATATTTAGTGGTTATGATACCAGTACAGCATCAAAATATTTAGAATCAACTATGGTTGAATCAGGAATAGGAATACCTATAGTTCATGATAAATACTCTTATTGCCATGGCAGAAGCACACTTGGTATTAATTATAATGGTGTAGCAGTTTATTATAATAGAAATACTGAGTTTGATAGAATGATGTTAGAAGAATTAAAACAATACTATAGTAGAATTGTCACTATTGATTCAAAATTTGAAGATCAAATATTAGATGATTATCAAATGCTTATACAAAGTATGTATTTAACAAAGTATATTGCTGAAAAAAAGTCAAAAGATTTATCAAAAGTTGAATACTCACCAATAGTGAAAAAATTGTATAAGTATAATGGGCATATATAAAAACTTACTAAAAAATTTTGAAAAAACATTAAAAAAGTATTTTAGATAACTTTTTAGATAACTTCTGAGAGATTTTTTTGAAATTTTGTTGAATATCTTACAAATTATTTGCATTAATTACAACTTATTAGCAAGTTATTGCTAGAAAATAATATCACTCAATCCATGTGGTTCGGGAAAAAAATATAAACAATGCTGTGGAAAGTAGCATAAAATAAAGGGAAAATTAAAATTAGAAAAATAAAGGATGTCAGCAAAAATAAATTTGTTGACATCTATTTTTATTTATATTATAGAATTTTGTGGAGGAACAATTATGGCGGTAAATATTGAGTATTTTTTAAAGAAGAAATATGAACAATATGTATTGCAAGAAGTATTAAGAACAGAAGAATTATATATAAATAATATATATTTAAAATGGTTGTTTGCTATTCTACATCAAGAATTTAATCGCTTGTTTAGTTTTATGTATAGAAAAACAAACGGTCATTTTAATGTAAATGAAAGTAGAGAATTATACGGATATATAAAATTGTATGAAGATATGAAATATGTGCTGAAAGAAACATCATTGTCTTTTGAAATTGATAAAAACTATGCTTCTTTTCTAAGTAGTGGTAGTTCAATACCTAAAGATTTAAGAAAAATTAAATTAATTGAGTATGAACCAATATTTACAATGATGTGCTCTGTAAAAATAGTAAATAAGATAGAAGAAAAACGATATCCTATTCATTTAATTGACTAAGGATCATATGTAAAAGTTTTTAAATATACAGATGAGTTTTATGATAAGACCTTTGTAATATGAATTTATTAATAAGAATAACAACAAAAAACGACATAAGAATTAACATAGTAAATCAACTGTTTAAAGCCTTTTCTTATATTCATAGAAAAGGATATCTCCATAGAGATATTAGTCTAACCAATATTTTGCTAAAAAAATATGATGATATAATGATTGATAATGCTAAGATAAAAATGTAGGAAATGGCTAAAATAAAAATGTCAGAAAAACTACAAAATTATCTTATAATTATCAGTAAAAAATAATAAAGATTTATCAAATTATTTCGTCAAAATTAATTGTTAAACAATATAAAAAAATAGTATAATACGTTTAGAAAAATAATCATTAAACATTAATGAAGGAGGTGCGAAAATGAATGATAAAATAATAGGAAACGAAAAAAATATTTTATTTTATAATGATGAAGAAGGAAATGTGAAGATTGAAGTATTGCTTGAAAACGAAGATGTTTGGCTAAATACAGAAGCATTAGCAACACTTTTTAATATTGATAGAAGTGG
>CALVJI010000100.1 GCA_944332105.1 uncultured Bacilli bacterium | reverse complement strand
CGTCATAGGGGCGGCCCGTAACCGACTCATAGATTCCGGGCAGGGTATCCTCAAACTCGTGCTTTTCATCCAGCCAAATCTGACGAATGAACCGCAGTTCATCCATGGTAATCAGCGGCACATCCTGAATGGACTCTGGACCCAATTCGTGTACGATTTTTTCCACTTCCAAAAGCCGGCGAAGAAATCCCTCGCGCGCTTTTTTGGTATACGGGCCGTGAACCAACCGATCATTATGCCAGGTCAGCGTGCCATTCCGCCGGCGAAAATCACGCAGTTTACGTTCTTCTTCGGGACTGACGGCAATTTCATTGCGGAATTCCAGCATGGGCAGCATCCAGGCCTTTTCCTCGTCATTCTGGATCATGGCGGCCATGGATTTATCCTCTGTTACCATGGTGCAGACCCAGCATCCGAATCGGCTGTTGCCGCAGCTGGGTGTCGTATCGTCAAGAACCAGGGGGCATTCACCATCTGCCGAAGCCCCGCTGTACATGGCCATAAGGTCTTTATTGGAATGGCCCCAGGGATTGGCGTATTGGACAAGATACTGCCACACATTATCATTGGACCAGTTCTCAATGGGCGTAAAAACGTAGGAATTGGGGAAAGAACCATTGGGGCTCAGGTGGGCTCTGTAACGTTTCTTCTCATAGCTTTCCATGACGGCCTTCCGGCTGGTACTTTCAGCCTTGCGGGTACCCAGCACAAGAATTGCCTCGCTCTCAGCATCCAGGATACTTTTGATGAATGCATTGGAGGGCTCGATCTTCATGCGGTTGGTACACCAACGGAAGTTCCGGCGGGGATAGGGGTAGCCACGGCCAATCAAATTGACCCAAAAGGTATCGGTGGTAGCTGGTACCAGCCGATGGGGGATAATGGGAAGATCATTGTCTTTGGCAGCTTGCCGCATTTTGTTCAGGGATTCCGTAGCCCACAAAGCCACAACGGGAGATTCTACTAACGTATCGGTACTGATTACATGAACTGTTTTTTTTCGCTGCTCCTTTGGCAGCTCCATCAGCGCATTCCATACCAACTGCACAATGGCAGTAGAGTCTTTACCGCCACTGTAGCCGCAGATCCAAGGAATCATGTCTGCGAGATAAAGCTCCTTTATAATTTCCGTTACTTGCTGAACATCTGCTTTTGTGAGGTTAGGCATTCGGATCACCTGCTTCAATCATCATAAGGTTTCTGATATAGTCTGACATAGCGGCCTGTGTTGCTCGATTGGCGGCAACACGGCCATTGACAAAGACAAGATTCTCCCACACGGCGTTATCTTTGCTCCAGTCGATAGCATCCAGTGCGGCCAGATGTTCTGGCCAACTGGAAGGGAAGTGATGTAAGATGGCGTTTCCACCGCTTCCCAGAGCCACCAGGGTGATACTGAAAGAAGAAATGTAATGCTTTCGTACATCGGAAGATTTCATGCTGCCGTATTGAACAGCCTGCCACTGAGGCATATGCATGGAGACCTGCGTCCAGAATGCAATAGCCAATTCTTGTTTCTCTACCAAATTCAAGTCCATCCCATGCAGTAATGCGTCGGTGGCCGTGCAGATGGCACTCAGAGTGAACAACGCTTTGGAGCGGTTGGAAATCGCAGTTCGTTCTTTTTCTGTCAAGCCAATAAAAACAGGAACGTTTTCCATAACGCTCCTGGCTATAATGGATGACTCTTCACGAGAGTTGAATAAGATATTGATGGACTTGGTAGGGCGAATCGCGTAGCGATTCAGGTCTGAAAAAATCTGTTGGGAGCGGGACAGTCCTTCGTCGCGATAAAAGACAACGGAAATATGTTCATTCTTTAATAGCGGATTCTTTTTAATGGCTTCTGCAATGGCTGCTTGGCGATGCTGACCGTCATTGATCAAAAATTGGGCATTCATTGCAATTCGAATATGGCCAATGTTGGGTTCATCAGCATTGCATGGGTCAAAATCCAACTGGCCGTTGACAGAGACCGTGAGAGCCGAGAAGACATAGCTATCGGGGTTATTCAAAATGTAGTCGCGAATCTCGGGAATGCGGGCCCGGTTCAAGACACGTTGGGAACGAACCTCCGGAGGAAGTTCTTCGTCCGTAAATTGAAAGATGCGCGGAATGATTTCCAGTGGGACCATTGAGGTGAAGTATTCCCGGCCCGCCTGGATTCCGCGAACAGCTGGAAATATGAAGGAGGCACTGTCCATGGGGCAAAGTCCTTTCGACTGTAATAGCGACAATATAGCAAAATTATACACCATTTAGGAAGTCTTGTAAAGTAAACGCAGCTAATATGTTTGTCTTTGGAAAGACAAACAATAAGAATTCACCCCATGCAGCAGAGCAGCCTCTAGTGCATGGGGTGTTATGGGTTATCCTTCGTAATTACGCATTAAATCTCGCACAATGTCTTCCACCAACAGTTCACTGGTTCGGTAGATTTTCTGGCAAAATTCTTTTAAGCTGAAATCCATGCCAATCTGTCCGCGATCCAGCAGAATGCCGGTAACAGTGAAGTGGTACGCAGCCTGTTCCTGGTGCAGTCCTTCCAGGAATGAATCAGAGACACTGCACTCGCCGTCGGTAATGAATACGATATCGGCTGACTGAAAGGATTGTTCCTCCAGCAGCGCCATGGCTGCCGTCATGGGAGCCTCAAAATCGGTGCCGCCATCCAGAAATGTCTCTGCTGCCCGCAGCCGATCCTCCAGGGAGTAGTGGCCCGGCAGGAACAGATCCAGCTGGAGCTGCTCCCGGCTGGCAAAGTGGATCAGCGCAAACTTGCGGTGGGATTCTGCGGCAACTTCCAGCAGCGCCATGGCAATTGCTTTGGCCAGGGCGGCCAGTGGGCCACGGGTAGAACCGGATTCATCAAGGCAGCAGATAATATCGCCCATGCCCTTATGCACCGGGGTACGGCGCCGGTACTGCTTCAACTGCCGCGTTTGGTATTTCCGCAGAAACAGGGGCAGAGTAGCAGGGGAGGCCAGCATGGCCAATTCCGAGGTAATGGCCCGGGAAATATCATTGCCCAACTCCAGGGAATAGGTCTCACCACGACCATAGGCATAGCCGTTTTTCTTCCCCTGGGCCAAGATTTCCCGGAACCGGCCCAGGTGGCGGGAGATCTCCAGCAGCTGTGGAGATAGGCGTACTGCCTGCAGCAGTTCCAAATTTTCAGGACACCGGGAAGCATTGCCCGATGCTTGACTCCAGGCTGCCAGAATATTCTGTGTCTCCTGGGCTTTTTCCGTGGCAGCTTCCAGAGCGACAGAGACTGCGGAGCGGATCTGCTGCTTCCGCTGGGCCAGAACAACATCCACATTTTTGGAGACGGCCTCCTGTTGACGCAGCTTACTGGCCAGCTGATTGGCCGCTGCCAGCAGCTTCGGCTCCAGCAGTTCCCGGCCGGCGGCAGAGGCACGATACTGCTCCATCAAGGCCGAGAAAGTCTCAGCAGCTTCTTGCTGTGCCTGTTCCAGCTTTTCCAGGGTGTGCAGTGCGCCTTTGTCTCCACCCAGATCGGCCAGCAGGGAATCCAGATGGTCGGCAGTACGGGACAAAAATTCCGCAGCAGCATCATAG
>CALVJI010000099.1 GCA_944332105.1 uncultured Bacilli bacterium | reverse complement strand
CACCTTTTTCTAACGACTTTTCAAGTAAAATTACACCTTTTGGTAACCACTTTTTATAAAACAGCAAAAAAAACACTGAATTATTCTTCAGTGTTTAGAATAGCTTCATCACTATTTGGAGATTCTACTTCATCGCCACTTTCATCCATTAAAGTTTCTTCTAAAACCTCGCTAGCATCATCATCCATAAATTGCTTTTGTAATTCAAGTTCAATATCACTATATTGATGAGCTCCCGTACCAGCCGGAATAAGCTTACCAATGATAACATTTTCTTTTAAACCACGCAAGTAATCGACAGAACCTTTGATCGCGGCATCGGTAAGAACTCTTGTTGTCTCTTGGAAAGATGCGGCAGATAAGAAAGAATCTGTTTGTAAAGAACTCTTTGTGATACCAAGCATAATTGGTCTTCCTTTAGCTGGCTTTTTACCGGCTAAAATAACTGGTTTATTCGCCTCTGTAAATTCATGTAATGAGACACTTAAGCCTTCAACCAAATCAGTATCTCCAGCATCAACAATTCGTACTTTATTAATCATTCTCTTAACAATAATTTCAACGTGTTTATCATTAATATCAACACCTTGTAATTTATATACCATTTGAATTTCTTTTAAGATATATTCTTGAGCAGTAATTGGATCAGTTACAGCAAGTAATTCTTTTGGTGAAATAACACCTTCAGTTAACTTATCACCTGCTTGAACACTATCACCTTTTGCAACACGTAACTTCATATTATAGTTTGTTACATGTTCACGTGTTTCTACATCGTTTTCTACGACAATACGATACTTACCATTTTCTTCCTTAATAGAAGCAACTTTACCACTAATTTCTGCAATGGTTGCTTTTCCTTTTGGATTACGAGCTTCAAATAATTCTTCAACACGAGGAAGACCTTGTGTAATATCGTCTCCACCAGCAACACCACCAGAGTGGAATGTACGCATGGTAAGCTGAGTACCTGGTTCACCGATAGATTGAGCAGCCATAATACCAACAGCTTCACCTGTTTCAACAATGTTTCCTGTTGCTAAGTTGCGACCATAACATTTTTGACAAACACCGTTTTGAGTTTTACAAGTTAAAATGCTTCGAATTTCAACTTTCTTAATACCAGCATCTGTAATCTTCTTAACCAAACTTTCATTAATGAAAGCACCCTTTTCAGCAATAACTTCTTTAGTTTCAGGATGAATAATCTTTTGGGCAGTAAAACGACCTAAAATACGTTCTGCAAGTGGTTCAATTACACTGCCATCTTTATCATTAATTAAATCAGTAACTTCCACACCTTGAATAGAACCACAATCTTCTTCTTTAACAATAATGTCTTGAACAACTTCAACTAAACGTCTTGTCAAATATCCAGAGTCAGCAGTACGTAAAGCAGTATCCGCAGATCCTTTTCTTGAACCATGGCTTGATAAGAAGAATTCAGATACAGTTAAACCTTCTGAGAAGTTTGAAGTAACTGGAATTTCAATCGTAGATCCATCTGGCTTAGCCATCAAACCACGCATACCAGCTAACTGAGCGAAGTTAGATAACGAACCACGCGCACCAGAATTCATCATCATGAATAATGGATTATCAAAATCATCTTTAGCAATAGCCTTTAATTCATCTTTAATTTTATCATTAGCCTTTGTCCAAATATCAATAACAGTATTATAACGTTCTTCTTCTGTAATCATACCTCTTTTAAATTGTTTATTTACTTTTTCAACTAATTCTTTAGATTCAGCAATAACTTCATTTTTTGTCTTAGATGGCACGATATCAGCAGCCGAAACAGTAATACCAGCAATCGTCGAATATTTAAAACCTAAATCTTTTAATTTATCAAGGAACACACTGGTTTCTGTTGTATGATATCTTTTAAATACTTGGGCAATAATTTTTCCTAAATCCCCTTTAACAAAAGGACTTACTAATGGCATCTTTGCTACTTCTTCTTTAATATTTGATCCCATTGCCAAGAAAAATTTATCAGGTGTAATTCCTTCGATATTCTCTTTGCTTGCTTCATTAATATATGGATAACTATCTGGTAAAATTTCATTAAAGATAATTTTTCCACAAGTCGTTACCAAATATTTTTCTAATTGTTCTTCTGTAAATAATTTATGTTTGAAAGAACGTGTTGGTAAAACGATTCGTGTATGAAGTGTAATTTCTTTTCTTTCATAAGCCATCAATACTTCATTAGGATCTTTATACACTTTTCCTTCATGCTCTTCTCCCGCTTTTTCTTGAGTTAAATAGCAGTTACCTAATACCATATCTTGCGAAGGAGTAACAATTGGTTTACCATCTTTTGGATTCAAAATATTTTGTGCACCAAGCATTAAAATACGTGCTTCAGCTTTTGCTTCTTCAGATAATGGAACATGTACAGCCATCTGGTCACCATCGAAGTCAGCATTAAAGCCTGTACAAACAAGTGGATGTAAACGAATAGCTTTCCCGCCAACTAACTTAGGTTCAAAAGCTTGAATACCTAAACGGTGTAATGTTGGAGCACGGTTAAGCATTACTGGATGTTCTGTAATAACATCTTCAACAACATCCCAAACACAATCATCTTTTGTATCAATTAATTTCTTAGCACCTTTAATATTATGGGCAAGGCCTCTTTCAACTAAGCCATGAATAACATGTGGTTTAAAGAGTTCCAAAGCCATATCCTTAGGAATACCACATTGATACATTTTTAAATTTGGTCCAACAACGATAACGCTTCGACCTGAGTAATCAACACGTTTACCAAGTAAGTTTTGTCTAAATCTACCTTGTTTACCTTTTAACATACTAGATAAACTCTTTAATGGACGGTTACCAGCACCTTGAACACTTCTTCCTCTTCGGCCATTATCAAGTAAACTATCTACTGCTTCTTGAAGCATTCTTTTCTCGTTTTGAACAATAATTGTAGGTGCCCCTAACTCTAATAATTTTTTTAAACGATTATTACGATTAATAATTCTTCTATATAAATCATTTAAGTCACTAGTTGCAAACCTGCCACCATCAAGTTGAATCATTGGTCGTAAATCTGGTGGAATAACTGGCAAAGCTTCCAAAATCATCCATTCTGGACGGTTACCACTCTCTTGGAAGGCAACCAAACAATCAAGTCTTTTTACCAAACGAATTCTCTTTTGACCAGTTACATTTTCTAATTCTTCACGTAAATCCGCAACTTCTTTATCAATATCTACTTCTTGTAAAAGCGTTTTAATCGCTTCAGCACCCATGCCTACTTTAAAACTATTACCATATTTTTCATAGTAAGCACGATACTCTTTATCAGAAAGCGTTTGCTTTTTCATCAAAGGTGCACTACCAGGATCTAATACAACATAGCTTACAAAATATAAAACTTCTTCTAAATCTCTTGGACTCATATCTAGAACTAGACCCATTTTAGAAGGAACACCTTTAAAAAACCAAATGTGTGAACAAGGAGAGGCAAGTTCAATATGCCCCATCCGTTCACGACGCACTTTCGATTTAGTAACTTCTACGCCACAGCGATCACAAACAACATTTTTATAACGTAATCTCTTATATTTCCCACAAGAACATTCATAGTCTTTAGTAGGTCCGAAGATTTTTTCACAGAATAAACCATCTCGTTCTGGCTTTAAAGTTCGATAATTAATCGTCTCTGGCTTTTTAACTTCACCATATGACCAAGAACGAATTTGTTCTGGACTAGCAAGTCCAATTTTTATTCCTTTAAAATTATTTACTTCAATCATAAATCTTCCCCCTCCTCTTCTTCATCTAAGGAAATATCTCCTGGAAACTCTAAATCATCTAAGCTGTTATCTTCAAACTCATCTTCCTCTTCATCTTCCTCTTCATCTTCCTCTTCATCTTCATAAGTTTCTTCTGCTAAAGTTTCTTCACTAGGAAGTTCTAATTCTTCATTTTTTAAATCGATTTCATCAATCTTAATAATATCTTCTTTTTCTTCCTCTGCTTCAATTTCTTTTAAGTCTAATACTTCATCTTTATTATTAATAATTTGAACATTTAAACCTAAAGCTTGGAATTCTTTAATAAGTACTCTAAATGATTCTGGTACACCAGCTTGATTAACAGTTTTGCCTTTAACTAAAGCTTCATAAACCTTAACACGACCAATGACATCATCGGATTTAATTGTCAAGATCTCTTGTAATACATGTGCTGCACCATAAGCATATAATGCCCAAACTTCCATTTCACCGAAACGTTGACCACCAAATTGTGCTTTACCACCTAAAGGTTGTTGAGTTACTAAACTATAAGGTCCAGTAGCCCGCGCATGTAATTTATCATCAACCATGTGATGAAGTTTAACCATGTACATAACACCAACGTTAATTTTATGCTCAAATGGTTCACCTGTACGACCATTGTAAAGAGTAACCTTACCATCTTCACTCATACCAGCTTCACGCATTTCTTCGTGAATATCATCTAAATTTGCGCCATCAAATACTGGTGTTGCATAGTGTACTCCTAATTTTTTACCAGCCATACCTAAATGAACTTCTAAGATCTGACCAATATTCATACGAGAAGGTACACCTAATGGGTTTAACATAACATCAACAGGTCTTCCATCTGGTAAATATGGCATATCTTCTTCTGGTAAAACAAGGGAAATAACACCTTTATTACCATGACGACCACTCATCTTGTCGCCAACTTGAATTTTACGTTTTTGAATAATATATACCCGAATAATTTTAAATACTCCCGCAGGTAACTCATCACTATTTTCTTTAGTATACACTTTAACATCATGAATAATACCAGCTGCTCCGTGTTCTACACGTAATGAAGTATCACGTACTTCTCTTGTTTTCTCACCAAAAATAGCATGTAGTAATTTCTCTTCACTCGTTAATTCTTGAACACCTTTTGGTGTAACTTTACCAACAAGAATATCGCCTTCTTTTACTTCCGTACCAACACGAACAATACCTTCAGCGTCTAAGTTCTTACGAGCTTCTTCACCAACATTTGGAATATCACGAGTAATCTCTTCAGGTCCTAATTTCGTATCGCGACATTCTACTTCATACATCTCAATATGTAAAGAAGTATACACATCATCTTTAACTAAACGTTCATTTAAGATAACCGCATCTTCATAGTTATAACCATTATAAGTCATGAATGCAACTGTCATATTTTTACCTAAAGCAAGTTCACCATGATCTGTACTTGGTCCATCAGCCAAAACTTGACCGGCAACAACTTTATCGCCTTTATGAACGACTGGTACATGATTCGTACAAGCGCCTGCGTTATTAGCTTCAAAATTAGCTAAATAATAAACATCTTTACCTTTGGCATTCAATACGATAATTTTTTTAGCGTCAACATAATCAACAACACCATCAGCTTTAGCAACAACACTGCTACCCGCGTATTTAGCCGCTACCCACTCAACACCAGTTCCAACTATTGGAGCTTCTGCCTTTAATAAAGGTACAGCTTGTCTTTGCATGTTTGAACCCATTAAAGTTCGATTAGCATCATCGTAGTTCAAGAATGGAATACAACTTGTTGTAATAGAAACAACTTGACTAGGTGAAACATCGACATAATCAACTTTATCTTTACTAACCATAACATTGTCGCCATTATAACGAACGATAACTTCATCTTCGACAATTATATTATTATCATCCAAAGCAATATTAGCTTCTGAAATATAATAATCCGTTTCTTCATCAGCCGTCATATAATGAATGTCATCCATTTGTACAACACCATCAACAACTCGACGATATGGCGTCATAATAAAGCCATATTCATTAATTTTAGCATAACCAGCTAAAGAAGTAATTAACCCGATATTTTGACCTTCTGGTGATTCGATTGGACAAATACGACCATAATGACTCGCATTGACGTCACGAACATCCATTCCAGCACGATCACGAGATAAACCACCAGGTCCTAAACTAGATAAACGTCTTTTATCTGTTAACTCGGCAATTGGATTAATTTGATCCATGAACTTAGAAAGTTGTGAAGAACCAAAGAATTCTTTTAAAACTGCCGTTACTGGTCGAATATTAATCAAAGATTTTGGCGTAATATCAGCTGTTTCTTGAGTAGTCATTCTCTCACGAATAACTCTTTCCATTCTGGCCATACCAACTTGGAATTGTTTACCAATCAATTCACCAACTTGACGTACACGACGATTACCTAAATTATCAATTTCATCTGTACTACCAATACCATCATGTAAGTTCAAATAGTAATTAACAGCTGCAAAAATATCAGGAATCGTTAAACGTCTTTCTGTAACACTTTGATCAACACCTAAAATATAAATAACACGATCAGGATGATTCTTATCATAAACTTTGATTTCTTGGATTTGATCATAAGAATCTAATTCCTCATTAATTTGTACTTTATGAAGACCAAAACCAGCTTGTAAAATAGGTTTAATCTTTTCTAAAACATCTTTTGTAATTAAAGTATCTTTAGCAACAACTACTTGATTATTTTCATCTGTAAAATCCATCGCTAAAGTAGTTCCTACTAAACGATCACATACATTTAATTTTTTATTAAATTTATAACGTCCAACCTTCGCTAGATCATAACGAAAATGATCAAAGAAACGCATAATTAATTGATTCTTTGCTGAATCTAGAGTTGCAGGTTCACCTGGACGCAATTTTTCATAAATTTCAATTAATGCTTCATCTGTATTCTTAGTACTATCTTTCTCAAAAGTATTGGTAAAATAATCATTTTCACCAAACACAGCTGTAATATCTTCATTGCTTGATAAACCAAGAGCCCTTAAGAAAGTTGTAATCGGCACCTTTCTAGTCCGATCAATTCGTACATAGATAACATCACGTGCATCTGTCTCAAATTCAAGCCATGTTCCTTTATTAGGAATCATTTCACCACTTAAAATTCTTCGTCCGTTTTTATCAATTTCTCGTTTAAAATAAACACTAGGACTACGTACTAACTGCGAAATAATAACCCGCTCTGCACCATTAATAATAAATGTTCCAGAATCAGTCATTAAAGGCATATCCCCTAAGAAAATTTCTTGTTCTTTAATTTCCCCAGTATCATGAATATACACTCTTGCTTGAACCTTTAAAGGTGCCGCATAATTTACCATTCTCTCTTTAGATTCTTTGACAGAATATCTTGGTTCATCAAAAGAATATTCACCAAAATCAACTGTTACATTTCCCGTAAAACTTTCCACAGGAAATAATTCGTCAAATATTTCACGAATGCCAACCTCTAAAAATTCTTGGTAACTCTTTTTTTGGATTTCTAATAAATCCGATAACTCCATAGTATTTTTACTTTTGGAAAAACTTCTTCTTGTTCTGTAATCTCCACATTTTTTTAATTTGTAAGCCACGATTTCACCCCATCCAATTTCTATTTATTAAACTCTTTCGGTCAAAAAACTAACACGTCACCAATTTATAATTCTAGCAACAAAAAAGTTACTTGTCAACGCTTTTCGATCGAATAATATAAAAACCTTTATCTTTTTCAATAACTTCATTTATATATAAATCTTCAATTGCTTTTAAAATACTTTTTACCCCTTGGTCCTTGCGCATCACAAACCATAACTCTCCAGTCTTAGTTAAATGTTCATGCGCTCCTCGAAGTATTTTTAAAACAACTTCTTTACCCGCTCGCACTGGTGGATTAGTCACGATCAAATCAAAAGTTCCATTCACATTTTCATAACCATCACTAACATAGCATTTACCTTGTATTTTATTTTTTTCAATATTTTTCTCACACAGATGAACTGCCCTTTTATTAACATCAATAAATTCTACTTGTGAAGAAAAAAACTTTCCTAAAACAATTCCTAAAAAACCATATCCACATCCAACATCTAAAATGGTCTTAAAAGTTTCATTTTGCCTTAAAAGAGTCTCGACTAATAACCGACTCCCATAATCAATTTTATCTTTAGAAAAAACTCCTAAATCACTAAAAAAAGTGAAAACAATCCCCTTGTTTTCATAATCAATACACCGAATCTCACTTCGCAGATTATGATTGTTTGTGAAATAATGTTCCAAGAAATCACCAGTCCAATTAAAACTATTAAAATCACTTTAGCAAAAAAAGAAAAAATTGTCAATTCTTTTTCATGATTTTGTTAATCCTTTTTTAAAATGTATACGCATCATTAGTTAAAATGTATATAAACTTGTGTTGTATAATATCTCT
>CALVJI010000098.1 GCA_944332105.1 uncultured Bacilli bacterium | reverse complement strand
CATTTAAAAAGTCATCAATCCACGATGAATACTTGGATTGATGACTATTCCATTAAAAATTTATACTTTTATCCTGAGGTTGAAAACTTCATAATTTACAATTTTTAAAATTTTTGATATACTATATTCGCAAATAGGAGTTCTTATGAAAAAGAAAATTGGCTGTGTTTTATTATTATTGTTTATGTGTTCAGGATGTACGGTTATTCAAAGTTCTTCCTATGAAGAAATTTTACAAGAGGCCGTCAATAAGAATACTGTAACTACTAATGTCTCACGAGTTGGTTATAAATATTATTTGCCGAAAGGAATGCGATTGTTAGAGCATGAAGAAAGTAATGAGCTTCTTGCACATAATGAAGACGTTTATTACTTGTATGTTGACTATATTAGTTATTATAATAAAATAAAAGAAGATTATGAAGAAAAAGAAGATGTCGTATATAGTCAAAAAATCGCACATGGTGATAATTTTGGCTATTTAGAGATAAAAAATACTTTAAATGACAAATATTTTATTGAAATCATGTATAATTATGCTAAAATAGAAGTAATAGTAGAAAAGGAAGATGCGAAAGAATCAATCGCTTATGCAATGAGTATCCTTTCTTCTATAAAGTATCAAGATACGGTGCTCGCAAGTCTTATGGATGAGGACGTCTTGACAAGTAATGAAACTTTGCATAATATATTTGAGACAGCGCAGACAGAAAGCGGATACTTGGAGATTGTTGAAGAATATGGACAATACGAAGAAGATAATGAAACGGTAGATCCAGATTTTATTCGCAGATAAGAAGGCAGGGAAAGCGTTATGGGATTATTTAATAAATTAAAAAATGTTTTGTTTGAGGAAGAAGAAATTGAAATTCCGGTAAAAGAAACAGAAATTAAAAAACCGGTTAAGCAAGAAGAAAACTTTTTGAAAAAGCCACTTGAACGAAAGAAACCAGTAATGGAAGAGCCAATTAAGGATGAACCAGTTTTAAGTGATCAAGAGTTATTTAAGGCAGAAAAGACTTTTGATTTTCCAGTTTTTGATGATCAAGAATTTGAAAATATGAAAAGTTTAACGGCTGAAGAGCCACCTAAAGAAGAACCGAAAAAGAGTATGGGGATTAATCTTTTTGATTATGAAAAACCGCGAATTAAAAGAGAAGAAACACGAAGTAGAACTCCAGAAATTAAAGGAAGAGTATATGATACAAAGAAAAGTGAAGACTTTTCTTCTCGGAAATTTACACCATCTCCTGTTATATCCCCGGTATATGGAGTGCTAGATAAAAATTATAAAAAAGAAGATATTGTGGTAAAAAAAGAAGAGAAGAAAGCTATTGAGATTGATGCCGTTCGAAAAAAAGCTTTTGGAACATTAGAAGATAATATAGAAAAAAGTTTGCATGAAAAGAAAGAACCACGAATCAGATTTGAAGAAGATGAAAAAGTGGATCGATTATTAGAAGAAGCTGTAATGGATAGTATTGAAGTATCAGATAAGGAAGCTACTAAACGGTCTAATAAGGTAGAATTAGAAGTAATGGACAAGCCTAAAGAGAAGAGTCCACAAGCTAAAGTTGAAGAAGATACTTTAGAAAATGATTTGTTTGATTTAATTGATTCAATGTATGAAAATAAGGAGGATGAATAATGAGCTTTTTATTAGAATTTTTACCAATAATTATTTATATTTTATTAATTGTTATTTTATTGATTGGAATTGTGTTAGCAATTAAGTGTTTAATTACTTTAGATAAAGTAGAAAAAGTGGTTGATAATGTGAATGAAAAAGTTAAAGCTTTGGATGGATTATTTCATATTATAGATGCCACGACGGATAAAGTAGTTTTGATTACCGATAAAGTTGTCGAAGGGTTAACAAGTTTGATTGCTAATTTGTTCGTACCTAAAAAGAAAAAGAAGAAAAAGGAAACTAAGGACGTTATTGAATGAAGTTAAAAAAAGCCAGAAATGTTATAACTGGTATTTTTTTAGGAGCTAGCGCTAGTATTTTGTATGCTTCTAAAAAAGAAACTGCAACACAGGAAGAACTAGAAAAGTCGTGGATCAAGCTTAAAGAAACTTTTGCAGAAATTGATTGGGAAAAATCGAAAAAACAGTTTTTAAAAAAATTAGATGAAATAGAGCAAGACTGGAGCTCTTTAGATGTAGAAGAGGGCGCGAAAGTTTTAAAAGATAAAAAGAAAATGATTACGACAACTTGTGATAGCATTGCCAATGAAGCGAAAGACGTTCTTCCTAGTTTAGCAGATATTTCAACAACTGTGGAAAAAAAGACTACCAATTTTATAGATGGTATTTTAATGGAAATAAAAAGTGAAAGCTTATCAAAAAAAGGAAAATCAAGAACGAAGAAGTCTTGATTTTTTCTTTTTAATGGGCATATTTCCTATTCTTTTTGATTCTCTTTTCATATTCTACAAATGAGAGGAGAGTATCTATGTATTCATATCCAAATAGAATGAGACCGGGTAATAATGGTGATCGTTTTTTCTTTTTTCCATTTTTGACAGGTGCCTTAGTTGGAGGTGCAGCGGTTGGATTAACTAGACCAAGACCTATTTTTAATGTGGCGCCGCAACCAATGGGACCACCGCCACCACCACTAAGACCACCAATGGGACCATATGCTAATTATTCGTATAGTTATTACTACCCTTATTAAGCTACTGTTTATCAGTAGTTTTTGTTTGGATGTATAACTGAGAGTTGAGAAAATATGCCTAAAAGTAAAACTGTACCTTGACAGTTTTACCTTGTTTTGTGGTATATTCTCATCTTAAACACTTTTTGAGAAGTAAAAACTCCCTAGGCCCCTATTTATAGGGGTTTAGAGAGTTT
>CALVJI010000097.1 GCA_944332105.1 uncultured Bacilli bacterium | reverse complement strand
TGAGTGCCAGTTTTTTCAAACGCGAACTATCATTCGCTTACTTCTTGCGAGATGAACTTTCCTATAAGATAAAAAAAAGAGAAAATCATTGTTCCTCTTTAACCTTTACTAAAACTTCGCGTGGTTTAGAACCATTTTGTGGTCCAATTATACCCCGTTCTTCTAATAAATCAATAACTCGTGCAGCCCTGTTATATCCAAACCGAAACCTTCTTTGAATTAAAGAAGCACTAATCTTACCGGTTTGAATAGCAAAGTCGACAATCTCATTATACATTGGATCATCATACTCCTCACGTTCACCACTAGTTGCACTTGTACTATTTTCACTCGCGTTCATTAATGATTCATCATAAGAAGCTTGTTGTTCTTTACAAACAGCTTCAATTACACGTCTAATTTCATCATCGGAAATAAAACATCCTTGAATTCGAGTTGGTGTATTTTCTCCCATCGGCAAGAAAAGCATATCACCTTTACCTAAAAGTTTCTCAGCTCCAGGTGTATCTAATATGGTTCTTGAATCGACGTTACTAGCAACAGAAAAGGCAATTCGTGAAGGAATATTTGTCTTAATAACACCAGTAATAACATCAGTACTAGGTCTTTGTGTCGCGACAATTAAATGAATGCCTGCTGCTCGCGCTAATTG
This sequence comes from uncultured Bacilli bacterium, assembly GCA_944332105.1. GTDB lineage: Bacteria > Bacillota_I > Bacilli_A > RF39 > UBA660 > Ventrenecus. The sequence goes on along the minus strand of CALVJI010000097.1, from coordinate 1,906 downwards.
AGTAATTCGCATGATGGAATCTTCGACTTCTTTTCGCGCAACGATCATCAAGTCTGCCATTTCATCAACAATTACCACGATATAATACATTTTAGGTGTTGGATTATCTGGATGCTTTTTATTTTCTTCTTCAATAATTCGATTATAATCGTCAATCTTTTTAGCTCCTTTGTCAGCAAAAATTCGATAACGATTATCCATCTCATTTACTACTTTTTGTAAAACTAAAGAAGCTTTTTTAGGATTCGTTACTACTGGACATAACAAATGAGGTACCCCATTATAATTCGACAATTCAACTTGCTTTGGATCAACTAGTACAAGTTTCACTTCATCAGGTCGGTAGCGCATCAACAAGGAAGCAATCATACTATTAATACAAACAGATTTACCAGAACCAGTCGAACCAGCTACCAATAAATGAGGCATTTTCGTTAAATCTGTACACTTAGGTGTTCCCATGATATCTTTTCCTAAAGCTACTTGCAAACCACCTTTAGCCTCTAACATAACTTTTGATGCTAAAATCTCTTTGATCTTAACCGGTGCAATACTTTGATTAGGTATTTCAATACCAATTGTATTTTTACCAGGAATAGGTGCTTCTATTCGCACATCTTTAGCCGCTAAAGCTAACGCAATTTCCTTATTAATCGAAACAATTCGACTAACTTTCGTTCCACTTGGCACGACTACTTCAAACTGTGTTACACTTGGTCCCATATGAATATCAACAACTCGTCCAGAGATTTGAAAATCTTTAAGCACTCTTTCCAAATTCTGTTTGTTATTAATCAAAAATTGATTCGAATTTGTCTTTTTATTTTTAGCCGGATCATCTAATAGACTCATCGGTGGCAATTGATAATTAGGATTAGGCATTAAAGATGCCGGATTTGCCACAGCTGGCGGTGTATAAGGTTCTTCCTTCTCATGAAATTGTTTAATTTCCTCAACACTATTAATAATAATTGATTTACCATCATCATTTTCTTCCTCGGCTTCATGAAGACGCTTATCAAGCAAAGCCTCTTTTCGCTCATTTTCATCTTCAATATGATCTTCTTCACTCCGTTTTTTAATTCGTTTAAATTTACCAATAAAACTATTTAAAGCATTAGATAAATTGACATTAAATAACAGAACGATACCAAATAAAGCCACAAAAGCTAATACAATATACGTACCATTAAGTCCAAACAAAGCATCCGATCCAAAAGCAAAAACCGCGCCAATGATGCCACCTCCAATAACAATCGAAGTTTGTCCTGAACTAGTTAACGCATTATTGTTACCAATCGAAGCTACTCGACTCATATAATTATTTAAAGTTGCTTCAAAAATACTACTAGGATTTTCGACATCTTTAACAAAAGTTAAATGACTTAAAACTAAAATAACAATCAAAAGTAAATAAAGTCCCATATAACGCGCACTAAAAAAATTAGGAAGTTTACGTTTTATCAACATATAAAAACCAATAACTAAAACAAAAATTAAAATAAGTGGCCACCATTCGCCTAATAAAAACATGGCAAACTTCTTAATTAAAGCACCCACTGGCCCAAATCCAAATCCAATTAACCCAATTAAAATTAAAACAAGTCCTGTTAACTCAACACTATAACCTGAATTTTTAGAATTTTCACTACTGGATTTTTTCTTTTTTGCCATACCTATTCACCATATCCATTATACAAAACAAAGAAAAAGAATGCAAATAAACCTACTCATTATTTGACATTCTTTTGAGCTTTTTTCTTCATTTTCTGTTGTTCTTCATTTTCTAACTCTTGAATTTTAGCTTGAATTTTCTTTTTAACCTCTTTTCCCTAGTTTGACAGTTTTGAAATAAAATTCCTCGCAATCCTAGATAAAATCTAGTTTTTTTGCATTTTACTACTTG
>CALVJI010000096.1 GCA_944332105.1 uncultured Bacilli bacterium | reverse complement strand
TAAATCAGGATAAATGGTCATTTTTTCACCCTTTTTACTATACAAAAAAAAAGACAAGAAACTTGTCGATTTTTATCTTCTTAATAATTATCTTTGCTTCTTAAGAATGATGGAATATCAAATTCTGTATCGTCATCATCGGTTCTTCTTTTTGGCATGACAGAAGTTGGTTCTTCATTTTTACCATCAAAACCAGTAGCAATAACTGTGACGATTACCTCGTCTGTTAAATTGGAGTTTGGAATAGCTCCAAAAATAATATTGATATCACTATTGGCAGCTTCTCTGACGGTTTCAACTGCATCTTCTATTTCAAAAAGAGTTAGATTATCGCCACCTGTGATATTGATAATCGCATCGGTTGCTCCATCAATCGTTGTTTCAAGTAAGGCACTAGAAACAGCTTGTCTTGCAGCTTCAACAGCTCTATTTTCACCGATACCCATGCCAATACCAATTAAGGCGGTGCCTGATTTTTCCATAACCGTTTTAATGTCAGCAAAGTCTAGATTGACAATTCCTGTTACCGCGATTAAATCGGAAATAGATTGAACACCGCGGTGTAAAACATTATCTACTTCTTTAAATGCATCTTTAAAAGTAGTTGTTTTGTCAATGATTTCTCGTAAGCGATCATTCGGAATAATGATTAATGTATCTACATGTTTTTTTAATTCTTCTAGCCCTACTAAGGCATGTTCCATTCTTCTTTTACCTTCAAAACGAAAAGGTTTGGTTACAATACCAACGGTTAAAGCGCCTGATTCTTGAGCAATCTCGGCGATGATAGGAGCAGCGCCTGTTCCTGTTCCACCACCTAAACCACAAGCAACGAAAACCATGTCAGCTCCTTTTACGGCTTCTTCAATTTCCGTTTTACTTTCTAAGGCTGCCTCACGACCTACTTCGGGATTAGATCCAGCGCCACGTCCGCCAGTAATACTTTCACCAATTTGAATTTTATTTTTTGCTTTACTCGCATTTAATACTTGTAAATCGGTATTGACAACATAGAAGTCAACGCCTTGAACGCCTTCTTCGATCATGCGGTTTACTGCATTATTACCACCGCCACCAACACCAAATACTTTTATCTTTGCAATCGGATCAATCTTTAAATTTCCATCCATAATTTAACCTCCTTAATTATCGAAAAAATAACCAAATAGCTTACCAAGAATCGAATTTTCTCCAAAGCTCATTTTTTTATTTATTGTACACATTTCTTTAATTTCTTCTTCATCTAAAACCGATAATGTTTGTTCTCGATTTCGATACTTATCTTCATAATATTTCATTAATCCTACACTAGTAGAGTAGATGTTGCTACGAACCCCCAGTTCTTTTGTCGCGCCAATTTTGGCACTGCGTCCAAAAACTTCTTCTAATAAAATAGAAAAATTTGTCATTTCGCTTACTCCACCTGTTATCATTATATAATGAATTTCCTTTTTTGTTAAGAGATTTATTTCTTTTTTCGCAATTTTTAGGATTTCTTCAATTCTTGATGAAGCGATTTCTGTAGCTTCATATTCACTGATAGTAACTTCTTCTCCATTTTTGTTGGTATATGTTTTTTTGATGGAAGCACTTACTCCTCTTTTATGAGCAGAACATAAAGTTTCTTTAATTTCTTTGGCATCTTTTTTAGTCACCTTATAGATATACATAATATCTTGTTCAATATTTTTGGCTCCTAACTCTAACGTATGAGAATTCATTAGTAAGCCTTTATTGAACACGGATACTTCCGTTTTAGTATAGCCAATATTAATGAAGACACCTACTGTATCTTTCATCATTTCTTTTTGGAATTCAGAATAATCTCCAATGGTTCCTAAAGTAAAATCAAGGACTTGCACGCCAATCTGTTCTAAGCATTTGGCTAAAGTATAAGCATTTTTTCGTGGAATAGTCGTTACTAGGCATTTTACCATAACTTTATCCGTTTCCACACCGATAGGATTTTTAATATTTTCCCCATCATTAATATAGTAAGAAATAGGATGAATCGCGACAATTTCCCGATCATTATCAATTTTATTGTATGTAGCTGCTTGCATTGCTCTTATAATATCGGCATTTTGAATCGAGTGACTTTCATTAGTAATCGTACTTACTCCCTCTGATAAGAAGAATTCACTGTTTTCTGAAGGAACACTTAAAAATACTTTCGATATTTTAACGCCTAAGATGTTTTCACACTTTTGAAATGCTTCTTCTAGCTTAGGAATTAAAGCTTGAGGATCCACCACAAATCCTTTAGAAACTCCTAGAGATGGCGTCACTGAGGAAGCTAGAATATGAAGACGATTTTTTAGTATTTCTCCTACCACTAGCTTTATTTTATCCGAACCAATATCTATCGCCGCGATTATTTTACGCATATTTTTCACCCTATCTTCTGGATATAATTATATCGAAAACCAAAGAAAATTACAACAATTCAAAAAAGAAAATAGTATCTTTTTCATACTATTTTAAACATTTTTTACGGAACTTAAACACTTTTAAAACTCAAAAAAGCCACAAACCACGATAAAATGGTTATTTTTTTGTCAAATTTTT
>CALVJI010000095.1 GCA_944332105.1 uncultured Bacilli bacterium | reverse complement strand
ATAAAGAAAAATGGTGAAAAAAATGAAAAATGAAATCTATATTTTAGATGAAAAAAACAAAGTATCTTCAAAAATCAAAAAAACTTTTCAAAAAAATGAAAATTTTATATTTAAAAACGTAACAAAGCTTACAATTTTAGAAGAAATTAAAAATATTCCTGATTTACTTATTTTATATGATGATAGTTCTGATGATATTTTAAACGTATATGAAAAAATCGTTCAAAATTATGAAAGTACCATCATTCCTGTATTAATCATAGTTTCGAATAACTGTCCCCAAAGACAAACATTCTTAAAAAATGGTGCTTTCTGTTGTTCAGAAAATTATGAAGAAGAAAATTTATATTATTCTATTATAAACATTTTAACCCTGCTAAAAATGAATCGTAGTATTAATCCTTTAACAGGCTTGCTTGGAAATATGCAAATTCAAATTGAATTACAAAAAAGATTTTATCAACCAGAAGAATTTTCAATTTTATATTTTGATTTAGATAATTTTAAGGCTTATAACGATTTTTATGGCTTTTTAAATGGTGATGAAGTCATTCGTTTCACAGCCACCACAATTTTAAATACTATTATGGACAAACCAGAAGCTTTTTTAGGACATGTTGGAGGAGATGATTTTGTCTTAATCATCACTACCAAAAATGTCAAAAAATTATGCGAAGAAATTTTAAAAAATTTTGCTCAAGGAATTTCTGATTACTTTAAAGAAGAAGATAAAAAAAGAGGATATATTGAAATCATAAATAGAAAAGGTATAAGTGAAAAAATTTCTTTAACAACTTTATCAATTGGAGTAGTCCAAGTCGTTCCTTTAAAATATAAAAGCATAGTAGAAATTAGTGAAGCTGGAGCTTTAGCTAAGCATTTTGCCAAAACTAAAGCAGGCAATTCTTATTTCGTTTTATGAGTTTTTTTTGAAAAGTTATTTTCTTTCTTTTAAAAATGTGATACTATTTTAATAGAATATAAGGGGTAGATAATATGTTCGGTAAAATTTTAAATGCAAGTGAAAATACCATTGAAATAGAAAACCTAAGTCATCAAATACCCATATTTTTAAAGGGAATTCATGTCTCATTTACAGAAGAAGAACGCACAATTATCGGTAAAATAGTTGATGTAACCAAAGAACAATTTACTGTTTTATTAATTGGCGAGATCGTCAGTAATGTTTTTATAACCGGTATTTATCAATCTCCAAAATTAATAAATCCACCCCGTATAGTAAATGCTCAAGAATTACAAACCTTTATCGGTAATCAAAATTTTCATAATAAAGAAACTTTATTAATTGGAACATCGACCCTTTATCCAAATTTCCATGTTACAGTAAGTCTAAACGATTTCTTTTCCAATCATTTTGCCATTATTGGTAACTCTGGTTTTGGGAAATCCTGTGGCGTAGCAAGACTCATTCAAAATGCTTTTTACTATAACGAAATTCCCCCCAAAAATGCTCATATTATTCTTTTTGACGTATATGGTGAATATCAAAATGCTTTTAAAAACTTTGATAGTATTCCAGGTATACATGTCAAAAACTATCAAAACAAACGAGAAGATATCGCGAATGTAATTACGATTCCCCCATATTTTTTAGATGCCGATGATTTAGCTATCTTATTAAATGTAGAAGATCCTTTTTTAATTCCAATTTTAGAAAAAGCTTTACAATATGTAGGAATTTTTAAAAGTGAGGATCCAAGTGCCGAAGAGTACAAAAATAGTATCATCGCGAATTGTTTACTCGAAGTTTTAGCAAGTGGCAAAGAAGCAAGTCAAATAAGAGACCAAACTTTATCTATTCTAGCTAAATATAATACTCAAGAATTAAATGAAAATAGTATGATCAAAGAATTAGGATACAATCGTACATTACGTCAATGCCTAAATATTGATGAACAAGGAAAAATCAATGCCATTTCCAAAGTAATTGAATTCTTAAATGAATTCAAAAAGAACAATTCAGATAATTTTGCTGTGGTTCCAAATTTAGTCTATACTCTAGAAGATATCTGCGATGCTCTAGAATTTGCTTTACTAGCAGAAGGAGTCTATAACAGTGTTTCGATGTATGAAAGAGCAATGACTTTAAAAGTTCACTTACAACAAGTAATCAATGGACCATATAAAAAATTCTTTGAATATCCTTATGCCATTAGTAAAGCAGATTATGTAAAAAGTCTTTTTACTGCAGATAATGGCGAGGTCGCTCAAATTGTAAACGTGAATCTTGATTCTATGGAAGATCGTTTTGCAAAAATTCTCACCAAACTTTATTCTAAACTCTTTTTTGATTTTGCCACCTCACTAGAAAATCGTGGATCATTTCCAATTAATATTATTTTAGAAGAGGCCCATCGTTATGTAAATAATGATAAAGATGCGGAAATTATTGGCTATAACATATTTGATCGAATTACCAAAGAGGGAAGAAAATATGGTGTATTAATGGGTTTTATCACCCAACGACCAAGCGAATTATCCAAAACAGCTTTATCGCAATGTTCAAACTTTTTAGTTTTTCGAATTTTTCACCCAGAAGATTACAAAATGATTGATGCCATTACTTCAAGTATTACACGAGAAGAGTTAGAAAGATTAAAAACTCTCCGTAAAGGAATTGCTCTAGTATTTGGTAGTGCACTAGCGATCCCAATGCTTGCCAAACTAGAAATGCCAGATCCACCACCATTAAGTAGTAATGTCAATGTTTCACAACTTTGGTTTAATTAGAATGTTTTACACTAAACATTCTTTTTTTTGTTACAGTTTTGTGAGTCAAGCAAAAAAAGATATTTTTTAAACAATCGATAAATGCCGATTGTTTTTTTTGAAAAAT
>CALVJI010000094.1 GCA_944332105.1 uncultured Bacilli bacterium | reverse complement strand
GTTAAAAAAAGTGTAATTGTCTATTTGACATTAAATATGAAGAAATTGTTGTTAAATCTCTAAAAATCGTCTATAATAAGAATAGAAAATAGGGTGAGGGTATTATGAAAATAAGATATAGATTGATGCTAGGTGTGATTGCTCTGTCGATTGGTCTTTGTTTAATGACATATCAAAGCTATGCTTTGTGGACTGTTACAAAAGAAAGTGGCGAGAGTATTGTTAGTGTCGGTTGCTTTGAATTTTCGTATGAAGAGGTGGCTGGTTCAAATATTAATTTAACAAATGCTTATCCGATGAGTGATGCCAAAGGCCTTGCACTTACTCCGTATCAGTTTACGATTAAGAATACATGTACTGTAAATGCGGCTTATGATGTTACTTTAAATACTTTAACATCGAATACGATGCAAGATGATTGGATTAAGTTTGCTATTGGTAAGACTTTACCGACAACAGGTGTGCGTTTGGATACTTTATCAACGAAAAATCAAAATGTTGAAGAAATTAAGGCTGAAGTTCCTGATTTAGCTACTTCGTATGTTTTGGAAAGTGGGGAGTTAGCACCGGAAGAAGTTGTTAGTTATCAATTATATTTATGGATGGATGAAGGGGCACCAAATGCTGCGATGGGAACAACTTTTGAAGCAAGTATAAATGTTATTGCGTCTGCTATTCCAACAGATACAACTGGAGCTTAGAAAAGCTCTTTTTCTTTTTTTACTAATTAGCACTCTATATTGACAAGTGCTAATTCGAGTGATATAATTGAAAGCGATAAGGAGGGATTTGTGATGTATCCAGAAAATAATGAAGATTTAAAAAATGTCCTAGAAAAATATGGACGAGATATAACTAAAAATGTTCGGGATAATAAAGTGGATCCGGTAATCGGACGTGATGAAGAAATTCGAAATGTTATTCGGATTTTATCTAGAAAAAGTAAAAATAATCCAGTTTTAATTGGTGAGCCTGGTGTTGGTAAAACAGCGATTGTGGAAGGTCTTGCGGAACGGATTGTGAAAGGCGATGTTCCTAATTCTTTAAAAAATCATACGATTTGGGAACTTGATTTAGGTGCTTTAGTTGCTGGAGCAAAATATCGGGGTGAATTTGAGGAAAGGTTAAAAGCCGTTTTGAAAGAAATTAAAGACTCTGATGGACAAATCATTATGTTTATCGATGAAGTGCATATGATCGTTGGCTCTGGAGCAGAAGGAGCAATGGATGTTTCTAATATGCTTAAACCAATGCTTGCAAGAGGCGAGATCCATTTAATTGGGGCGACTACTTTAAATGAATATCGGAAGTATATTGAAAAAGATGGCGCGCTTGAAAGACGTTTTCAAAAAGTCTTAGTTAGTGAGCCAACTGTAGAAGACACAATTACTATTTTACGTGGTTTAAAAGAACGTTTTGAAATTTTTCATGGAGTAACGATTAAAGATAATGCTTTGGTTGCCGCGGCAACGTTATCTGATCGTTATATTACGGATCGTTATTTACCCGATAAAGCTATTGATTTAGTAGATGAAGCCTGTGCAACTATTAAAATGCAACTTGATTCGGTGCCTGTTGAGCTTGATACTTTGACTCGTAAAATTATGAGTTTAGAAATTGAACGACAAGCTCTAAAAAAAGAAAAAGATGATTTATCTTTACATCGAGTAGAAAAAATTAATCAAGAATTGGATAAGCTAAAAGAGGAAGAGTCTAAATTACGGCAAAAATGGGAAAATGAAAAAGAAGTTAAAGAAAAAATAAATAAGAAAAAAGAGGAATTAGAGAAAGCTCGCTTTGATTTAGCAACTGCAGAAAATAATTATGATCTAGAAGTTAGTGCGAAATTGCGACATGGTACGATTCCTGAGTTAGAAAAAGAGTTACAAGCTTTAAGAGATAGTGAACAAAATAGTATTTTATCTGATGTTGTAGATGAAGAGGGGATTGCCGAGATTATTTCAAGATGGACTCATATTCCTGTTGCAAAATTAGTAAGTAGTGAGAAAGAAAAACTTTTACATTTATTTGATCGATTAAAAACACGGGTAATGGGTCAAGATGAAGCACTTCATTTAGTTAGTGAAGCGATTATTCGAGCGCGAAGTGGTATTAAAGACCCTAATCGTCCGATTGGATCATTCATTTTTTTAGGACCAACTGGTGTAGGTAAAACGGAAGTTGCTCGAAGTTTAGCTTATGAATTATTTGATGATGAACGTCATATGATTCGTATTGATTGTTCAGAATATATGGAAGCGTTCAATGTTTCACGACTCATCGGCGCGCCTCCTGGTTATGTTGGCTATGATGAGGGTGGCGTTTTAACGGAAGCAGTTAGAAGAAACCCATATAGCATCGTTTTATTTGATGAAATTGAAAAAGCACATAAGGATGTGTTTAATATCTTACTTCAAATTTTGGATGATGGACGACTAACAGATAGTCAAGGACGAACGGTTGATTTTAAAAATACAATTATTATCATGACAAGTAATTTAGGTAGTGAATATATTTTGGAAGATGAAACGAATGCGAAAGAAAAGGTATTAGCAGAGTTACGAAATACTTTCCGACCTGAATTTATTAATCGAATTGATGAAATTATTGTGTTCCATGCTTTGAAAAAAGAAGATGTTGGGGCAATTTTGGATAAAATTATACGTGATATGTCTAAACGTTTGGAACAAAATCAAGTATCTTTAGAGTTAACAACTGTTGCACGCGATAAGATTATCGATGAAAGTTTTGATCCAAATTATGGTGCGCGGCCAATTAAACGTTATGTAACTAAAAATATTGAAACTTTAATTGCGCATGAACTTATTTCTTCAGATATTAAGGTAGGAACAACATTAGTGATTGATGTTCAAAACGATAATTTCACGATTCATACAAAGTAAAGTGGTGTCTAACATCACTTTTTTAATGAAAAAAATATTGAGATACAATGCGACTTTATGTTATACTGTTAAGAAATTTATGGCACATTTTGAGTATGCGAAAAATGTGTTATAAATGTAGTG
>CALVJI010000093.1 GCA_944332105.1 uncultured Bacilli bacterium | reverse complement strand
AACAAAGTTTCTTTTTTTAAGACATTTTTATTTGCCAATATAATTTTTTTTGAGACATTTTTACTTACCAGTCACATCGCACAACTTTAGATGAAACAGAAAAACTATAATTTTACAAAGAAATATGCTATAATCTTAAAAGAGTGGAGGATAAAAAATGAATCCAGTATTATTTAAAATTGGCAATGTCGAAATTATGTGGTATTCGGTCTTGCTTCTTATAGCTGTAATCGTGGGGATCAGCTGGTTTTTAAAGGAAGGAAAAAAGCATAATTACCCTCAAGATTTTTTATTTAATTTATGTTTTTGGGCCATTATTTTTGGCTTTATTGGCGCGCGAGCCTATTACGTTATCTTTAATTGGAGTCAATATGTGCATGATCCTATTAGTATTTTTAAAATTTGGGAAGGTGGCCTAGCCATTCATGGCGGTTTATTAGCTGGTTTTATTACGATTGTCGCTTATTGCAAAAAATATAAAGTCCGGTTATTTAAAATTGTTGATATGGCAGTTCCTGGCATCATTTTAGCTCAAGCAATCGGGCGGTGGGGCAACTTCTTTAATGGGGAAGCGCATGGCGGAGTAGTTCTTCGCTCGACACTAGAAAGCTTTCATATTCCCGATTTTATTATTGATGGTATGAACATTAACGGTATCTACTATCATCCGACTTTTCTCTATGAATCCTTATGGTGTCTATTAGGCTTTATTATTTTAGTCTTACTAAGACATTATAAATATTTAAAAGTTGGAGGGCTAACAGCCTTTTACCTAATTTGGTATAGTGTCGGCCGTTTCTTTATCGAATCTATGCGTACAGACTCCTTAATGCTAGGCGGATTTAAAGTCGCACAGATTGTGTCTTTTGTCCTATTTATAATCGCTATTTTAAGCCTGATGGTTCTCTCACGCAAAGGAAAATTCGAAGACCTATACAGTGAGCCTAACCATGAAGAAATACGCTTTTAAAAGGTGTTACTATGAAAAAAAAGATTGGTTTAACAATTGCAATAATAGCTTTTGCATTCATCTTAATTTACGATACATACAACAAAAATTTTGTGCAACATGAAGAAGAAAAAACAACTTTAACGGTTATCTATGAAAATACCGGCAACTTAATTTTGCGAAATATTCATGATGGAAGTAGTACATCCTTACGTATTCGCGTTAAAAATGAAACGAATATGGATAAAAAATATCAACTTAAATTTAAAGAAGTGTACAATCCTGTAGAAAAAAAGGAAAGCATTACATATTCTTTTAGTAAAGAAAATAAATCGATTGAATTAAGTAGTAGGATTTTTCCAAGTGAAGACATTACCATGTATGATGGTGAAGTGATTCATCCTGGGGATGCCTTAGATTATGTTTTTACAGTTATCGTGAGTGATATCGATGAAAATGATATAGGCAAAAGTGTTCAAGCTCGTATTGAATTAGAAGAAATCTAGAAGGTGCTTTATTGAGCACTTTTTTTTTCTTGTTTTTTTAAATAATTAATTTTATAATAAAAACACTTATTTGAAGGGAGAAATTATTATGCCAGAAATCGAAGAATTATTAAAAATAAGTAGTCAAATTTTAAAATTAGAGCAAATAAATGCTGTTCAAAATGCCTCTGTTTATGAAGAACTAATTTTAGATTTAGCCAGTAAAGAAGAGCAAATATTAGAAAAGATTGAAAAAGACAATCATTTAATGTGGCAAGCATTTTCCTACATGAATGCAAAATACGGCTATGATTTTAATCAGTGCTATTTAGTAAACATGGTAATTTTAAAACTTTCTCCGCAGATTTTACATGTCTGTGCCTTGCTACAAAGTATCTGGGAATTTTATATGTACCAAGACTTCAGTGGTCTAACAAGAAAAGAAGCAAAATCTTTAAAAACAAATCCCTATTTTCAAACCTACGAGCAGGCTTTCTACAATTATGACGATTTTAAATGGATGGTTAGTATAGAATTTTTAGAAAAAATTAATCAGAACACTCCTGAAACTCGTCATGTTTTTAACTTTTTAAACAATTATAATAATCGCGAAATGATGCCAGCAATAAAAGATACCGCAGCTTATAAAAAAAGCGAAGAATTTATCTTATATTCTATTCAAGAAACTGTTAAAAAATTAATATGCACATCAGAAAAAAATGAAAATTATCAAAAAAAACAAGCACTTATGCAATTTTTATTGTCAAAAATTATAATTATATTTCCAACTTTTCATGATAAATTACAAGAATTTATAAATAATTTAGAAGAAGAAATCGATGAGACTCACTGGCAAGAATTTAATTCCTTAATGGCCCAAGGGGGACTAAAAATATTTCATCTTCCTCAGATAGAAGCAACTTCCGAATCTTTTTCAGAAGAAAAATTTTATGGTTTTGACTTTGATATTATCTGTGAATATGATGAGTTATACCAAAAATTGCAAGCATTAGGAAAAGAAATATATTGGATTTATGAAAAATTATGGTCTTTTGAAAATCCAATGGAAGATAGAAGAGATCTATTCATGTTAAAAGAATTGCTCCGTCAAGAAAAGGAACTCATAAAACCCGTTTTACTAGAAGATTTTCAAACCTATTTAGAACAGATTTACGGTGTACATCACATAACTTATCCATTGGAAATACTAGATAATATTCCCAAAAATAGTTGGGATAAAGAAGGAATTAGAAGACTGATCCATGAACGCATCATAAATTATAAAGAAGTAGAACCAGGTAAAAATCAAAATGCTTTCTCATCAAAGCCAACTACATTTTTAACTGATGCAAATTCTAAAGAAAATGGTCTAACAAATTCTTTTTTAGAAAGTCTCTATCGGTCATCTTCAATGGCCAAATATTATGATATATTAGATCGAGAAGAAAATATTCCAACGACAATCAAAAAAGTACAAGAGGGAATTGAAGATTGTTTCTTAACAAGCTTATCTGAAATAGAAGCATATCTTGAATTTTATAACTTGCTTTTTATACGCAACGACCGTATGGAAAGATTATTGCAAAATAATTTTACCTATCCAATGAGACAATTAACCGATCTATATCCTTATTATCCAAGAGTCAAAGACCATATTTTTAATGAAATAAAAAACGAAGAAAGCAAGCTGTTAACTAGAAACGATGAAAAGAGCCTTCTTTTCTTTAAACTATATATAAAAAGTTGTTTACCTGCTTTAAAAGCCAAAGATTGTAGAACCCTTGTAGAATATTTAGAAGAGTGTGAAGAAAGAGTAAAGTTAGAGCGAAAAAAGTCTGAATGAATTTGAAAATGTGCTATACTGTTAAGAAATTTATGGCACATTTTGAGTATGCGAAAAATGTGTTATAAATGTAGTGTACCAAAATTCTAAC
>CALVJI010000092.1 GCA_944332105.1 uncultured Bacilli bacterium | reverse complement strand
CAAAGAGATATTATACAACACAAGTTTATATACATTTTAACTAATGATGCGTATACATTTTAAAAAAGGATTAACAAACCATAAGATTTGACTTGAAAAATCAGAAAATATTTCATATAATAAACTAGAAAGCGAAGAAAAAAGAGTAGTAATAAGAATTCTTTTTTGCAAGAGAGATAAGGGTGCTGGAACTTATTAAAAAGAACTTATGAACTTGCTTTTGGATGCTAGTAGGAGAATCTCCTTTATCAAAGAGAGTAAAAAAGTAAGGTGGTACCACGACACGTTCGTCCTTTAGGTATCACCTTTTTTTAATAAAGTGGAGGGTAGAATGAGCACAGAAGAGATTTTATTTAATGTATTTATGTTTTTAGTTTTTTTTCTTATTTTGTTTATTCTTTTATATATTTTGAATGTTCATAAGTATAAATCAAAAAAGAAGAAACAATTTGGAGAAATTGTTTATTTGGTTAATAAGTTTCAGTTAGATGAGAAACTTTTACCAAAAAGAAAAATGCTTTTGTGGATAAGTATTTTAGATGCTTTTATTATTTCATTTGTCGGGACATTTATTTTTATGTTACCGATTGATTATATATGGCGTTTTTTAATAGGTTTTGTCTTTTTATTCGCTTTAATATATGCTCTTTATGAGATATATGGTAGACATTTAGTGAATAAGGGATATCAAAAAGGAAAGAAGGAATAATTGATGAAAACGATGGAAATTGAAAAGAAATGGCAAAAAATTTGGGAAGAAAAACAAGTATTTAGAGCGGTTAATAATGATCCAAATAGAAAGCCTTATTATATTTTAGTGGAGTTTCCTTATCCAAGTGGAGCAGGACTTCATGTTGGACATGTTCGAAGTTATACAGCGCATGATGCAATGGCCCGGATGAAAAGAATGCAAGGATATAATGTGTTATTTCCGATGGGGTGGGATGCTTTTGGTGCACCGGCTGAACAATATGCGATTAAAAATCATATTCATCCAAAAGATGCGGTTAAAAAAAATATTGAGACATTTAAAGCGCAAATGCAACGTTTAGGTTTTTCTTTTGATTGGACTAGAGAGTTTTCCACAACAGATCCTGATTATTATAAATGGACTCAATGGCAATTTTTACAATTTTATAAACACGGCATGGCTTATAAGGCTACGATACCAGTGAATTGGTGTCCACAATGCAAAACTGTGCTATCTAATGAAGATGCTGCCGGTGGTGTATGTGAACGGTGTGGAACGGAAGTAGTTCAAAAAGAAAAATCGCAATGGATGCTTAAAATGGCTAGTTATGCAGAAGATTTATTAAAAGGATTGGATGATACTCATTTTGCTGAAAAAGTCAAATTAGGTCAAATTAATTGGATTGGTAAATCTACCGGTGTAGAGATGGATGTTTCGATCGTTGGGGGCGGCAAGGTTTCTATTTTTACAACATGTATTGAAACCGTTTATGGTATTACTTTCTTTGTCCTAGCGCCAGATGGTAAGCTTATTAAAGAATTGATGCCACGTGTTCAGAATAAGGAAGAAGTAGAAAGGTATATCGCGGAGACTGCAAAGAAAACTGCTTTAGCACGGACGGATCTAAATAAAGAAAAGTCTGGTTGTTTGGTCGAAGGAATTAAAGCGATTAATCCTGTTAATGGTAAAGAAGTACCAATATTCTTAGGTGACTTTGTTTTAGGTGATTATGGAACGGGGGCTGTAATGGCTGTACCTGCACATGACGAGCGAGACTATGAATATGCAAAGATTCATAACCTTGAAATGATTGAAGTAATAAGTGGTGGAGATATTACAAATCATGCGTTTGAAAAACAAGATTATTTAGGTAAGAATTGTAAACTCATTAACAGTGAAGAATTTACTGGTTTAACAGTTGAAGAAGCTAAAGAAAAAATTACAGATAAATTAGAGAAAATGGGTATTGCCCGGCGGGTGAATAACTACAAAATGCGGGACTGGATTTTCTCAAGACAAAGATTCTGGGGTGAACCAATTCCAATGATTTATTGTGAACATTGTGGTTGGGTACCAATGAATGAAAGTGATTTGCCACTTTTACTTCCAGATGTTGCTGAATATGAACCAACAGATAATGGTGAAAGTCCACTTGCTAAAATTACCGATTGGGTAAATACAACTTGTCCAAAGTGTGGAGCACCAGCAAAAAGAGAAACGGATACGATGCCTAACTGGGCAGGATCTAGTTGGTATTTCTTACGGTTTATGGATCCACATAATGATAAAGAATTTGCCAATATGGATATCATGAAATATTGGCAAAAAGTTAATTGGTATAATGGGGGAATGGAACATACAGCAAGACACTTGTTATATGCACGCTTTTGGGTTCAATTCTTATATAATATCGGTTTAGTTCCTAATAAAGAAATGATCGATATTCGTGTCAGTCATGGAATGATTTTAGGTTCTAATAACGAGAAAATGAGTAAATCAAAGGGTAATGTTATCAATCCAGATGATATTGTTAAAGAATATGGGGCAGATACATTACGAGTTTATGAAATGTTTATGGGCGATTATCAAACGGATGCGGCTTGGAGTGTCGAGTCTTTACGGGGATGTAAAAGATTTTTGAATCGCGTTATTAAAATTGGTGAGAAGTTAAATGATCACGCTGGTTACACTAAGCCAGGTTTAGTTCATAAAACGATTAAAAAAGTTTCAGAAGATTTAGTTAGTTTGAAATTTAATACAGCTGTATCCGCATTGATGATTTTATTAAATGAATATGAAAAATATGATGAAGGTATTTCTAAAGAAGATTACCGTGTATTCTTACAACTTTTAAATCTAATCGCACCTCATATTACAGAAGAATTGAATGAACAATATGAACTTGGACCCATGTTTTGTGAAAGCACTTGGCCTATCTATGACGAAGCGTTAACTCAAGATGAAACAAAAGTTATTGGTGTGCAAGTTAATGGAAAGCTTCGGGATGAAGTAGAAGTCGCGATTACTGATACCGAAGACATGGTTAAAGAAAAAGTTATAGCTTTAGATAAAGTTCAGAAACATTTGAATGATAAAGAAATTGTAAAATTTATTTATGTTCCAAATAAAATCGTAAATATTATTGTAAAATAAAAGAAGTTACTTGATGCTAACTTCTTTTTCGTTGGAAACAGTGTCCATATTATCTAAAGCGTATTCACAGGCTTGAATTACAAATCTTGAAAATGTTAATTCTGTTCCTTCTAACACTTTTTCAATCTCTTTTATTAACGGAAGGGGAAAACGTATGGTTTTGTTTTCACTTTCTTTTTTTTCCATGTTTAATTTAAATCCTATTTTTGACATATTTATCAACTTCATCTTTATTTTATGAGATTATTAGTAGGACGTTACAGTTTTGTGAGTAGCACGAAAAAAGAGTGAAAAACTAAGGTTTCACTTAAACAATAACAGGATTGTTCTCAA
>CALVJI010000091.1 GCA_944332105.1 uncultured Bacilli bacterium | reverse complement strand
TTGCAAAGTAATTGCAGTCCTTCTTTAGCGTAGCCCTTACCTCTTTTTATCTTTTCTCCTCTTCATTATAATAGTAATTGGTGTAATTGGTGTAACCGACGTATTCGTTAGTAGTGGTGTTTTTTAAATAGAAAAGGAAAATATTTTTTTGATGGCGTTTGGCATATGTTTTTGCCAAATCTTTTTCTTCAAAATCGATACACCCTGTGTTATAATGGTAGCCTTTATTATAGCTCATGGTTTTGAATTTTTTGTTCATACCAATAATCTTTTACTTCTGGTTTTTCTAATCTTAACATTTTTCTTCACCACTTTTATTTTAACAGAAGCTCAAAAAAAAGAAAGCTTATTTGCTTTCTTATCCACTAGTGATTACCACATTTACTTGACTTGATACTACATAGCTAACTTTTGGATCGGTGCTTTCAATTTGAACGTCGACATCATATGTTCCTTCGGTATAGTTTGTTAAATCAATGTAAGCTGAAATATTTTCTGCTGTTATAGAGTCGATCACGGATTGAACACCTTTGACTTGAACTGAAATTGGATTGTTATTTGTCCGATTCACTGTTAAGCCACTACCTAAGTTCGTCGCGCGAATGTTAGTGATATCGACTGTTTTTTGTCTTTCATCACCAAATGATACGACAATTTGAACATCACTTTCGCTTATCGAACGTACGCCATTTGGTTTAGAGATGCTTGCATTATAAGTTAGAGCTCCACCTGAACCACGACCATCAATATTGACAGTTACTGGAACACTGGTAATTTTATCAATGTCTTCTTTTTCTCCATAAATATCTACTGTGTAGTCTGTTTTACCATTAATTGTAATTGAAGAAATTGCTTTACCTGCGACTAAATTGCCCGTTGTTGTAACAACGATTGGTACAGTTGCTTTATAGGTGCTGAAGGAAATACTCGCGCCTACCGTTTGTGGTACAATTTCTACGTCTTCTAGTACTCGACCATCTTTGTCATAAGCGACTAGTGGTAGATTATCTACTTCATAAGTAATTGCCTCAGTAAATTTATCATTACTTAAATCAATTAACGCTTTAACTGTAGCAATCTGTTCTAAAGTATCTTCTGAACCCTTAACCACTACTTCTGTTTGATCGAGAGTAACATCTGATACAGAGAATTTTTCATTTAATTTATCTTCATTTAACAATTCATATGAAATGCTTCGTTTTTCACTAATTTTTTTCTTGATAGTTACAGTTACATAAGCTGGATCTAGTTTATAACTAATATTATCTACTGTTTGATTATAAGAAAGAGGTACACGTACTGGCGTATCACTTGCTTCATAATCCGATAAGTCTAAAACGACTTCATGTTCACCTAATTGTTTGGCTAGGTATAAAGCGCTTTTTCTTCCTGTTAAAATAATATCCACTTGATCGACTAAGCCTTCTACTACATAAGCTTCTTTGTTATAGATAACTGTTACTGGTTCATTAGCTAATATTTCTGCTTCATTCTCTACTAAAGTGATTACTTGAGAATCCACTAGGAAAAAAGTAATCGTTGCTAGTATTAATGAAACATAGACCAAAACACGTGGACGATTTAATAATTTTTCAACATGAATGGGATTATCTTTTAGTTTTTCAAAAAGGAAATAAATGGCTCTACTTAATGGAGTTATAAACTTTTCATCAATAAAGCGATAAATTTTTACAAACAATTTTCATATCTTTTTGCCTAATTTCCTCATGATTTTCACCCTCACTTTCTGTGGCATCTGAACCATAGAATACCTCGGCTTTTGGTTTTAATTCATCCATTAAAGTCATTCTAAATTCATCTAAAGTGAGATTATAATGTAACTCGCCTTCATAGGCAATACTAATCCGACCATTTTCTTCTGAAACTACTAGAGCAAGAGCATCTGATTCTTCGGCAATGCCCAAAGCTGCCCGGTGTCTGGTTCCTAACTTTTTATTTAAACCAGGACTCATACTTGTCCGGAAAACAGCGCCAGCACAAGTAATGCGATCTCCTTGAATAATTACACCACCATCATGTAAAGGACTGTTTGGGTAGAATAGATTGCTTAAAAGCTCACTTGAAATGTCGGCATAAATCTTCGTTGCTCTACCAATATATTCTTGTAATGAGACATCTCTTTCAATGACAATTAAAGCACCAATGCGATTTTTCTTTAAAAATTCAACTGCTTTCATAATTTCCGTCACTAATTTTTCGCGCTCATCAACTGTTAGTATTTTATGGCGACCTAAAAGCTGTGTTCGACCGAAACTTTCAAGCATACTTCTGATTTCAGGCTGAAAAATTACAATAATAGCAAGAGGTCCCCAATCTAAAACATATTCAAGTAAAAGTCCAACCGTATACAAATTTAATACTTTGCTTAATATTTCAATTAGAATTACTAATAAAACCCCTTTGACAATTAGGATCATTTTTACATTATTGCGAATGTTTTTTAAAATAAAATAAAACAAAAACCAAACAATACAGATATCTAGTATCTTGGTAAATAATGACCACACCGTCGTTAATGTCATTTTTCCACTTCCTTTATATTCGTCTTGTTCATTATAGCAGATTTTTTTCTTATATTCCAGTCTAAAACTATCACTTCTGATTTGAATGGTTAGACTTCCTTTATTTTTCGGGGATTTTTTTGTATAATTTTTTTAGAGAGGAGTTTTTAAATATGCATGAGATGCATTTGGATCATGAACCTTTTGAACTTATTAAGAATGGCAAGAAAACTATTGAGTTAAGGTTAAATGATGAAAAAAGACAGTTACTTCAAGTTGGCGAGACTCTTTTGTTTACTGATCGCAAGACGAATGAAGAACTCAAGACTAGAATTGTTGCCTTACACCACTATCCTACTTTTACTTTGCTTTATCCTCATTTTTCTAAAGAGGCTTTAGGATATTTGCCTTGTGAAGACGCAGATCCTAAAGATATGGAAGTATATTATCCTTTAGAGCAACAGCAAAAATACGGTGTTTTAGGCATTGAAATAGCCCTTATATGATTGTATAAGAGCTTTTTTATTTGTTTAATACATCAAATCCAACTTGATTTACGGTATTTGAATTTGGATTATTTTGATAAGGATTTACTTCCGTTATCGTATTTTGTGGACGTGGTGGTCCTTGTACGTTGTTATTTAAATTTGGAAGATCTATCTTACCCGCATCATTAATCGCAGAATTTAAAGATTTATTCGCGGCTGCCTTAGCTAAATCATGAATATCTTTTTCATCATCTTTTTGATTTACAATGGAAGATATTCCTTTTTTTTGTTCACTGGCATCCACAAAGTAACCAATTAAAGCAAAAATTAAAATAATCGCGATAACTAAAAACCAGAAATAATTATTCGCTAAAAAAGTCGTAAATGCTGTCACCTTTAACCTCCTTTATTTTGCAATATAAGTGTACCAAATTTCTAACGAAAAATCATCTATTTCAGAAAATTTAATAAAAAAGATGTGACTGGTAAGTAAAAATGTCTCAAATTTTTGTTTAGTTGGTAAATGAAAATGTCTCAATAATTAACATGCAAT
>CALVJI010000090.1 GCA_944332105.1 uncultured Bacilli bacterium | reverse complement strand
GGTATGTTTAGAAAGGACGGCGAACTCTTGGATGCCCGCAAGGGTTAGGGCATGCATAGTCTGGATAAGCACAGCGACAGCGATTTAGATAATTTTCTTCTAAATATTTGGCTTCTTCTTGATATTCTTCTCGTTTTTTTAAGCCTGCAATTACTTCTGGTAAAAAAACATTTACATACCAATTTTCTATTTCTTGCTGAGCGCGATCACAGGCTCTTTCTTTGCCCATAAATTGAATGATTTTTTGTATGCTTGTGATCATATTCACTTTGATCATTTGGCCTTGTGGATAAGTTAGAGCTCCGCTTTTCATGTCCTTGGCCCATTCTTCTTCAAAAGCTGTACCTTTTATAATATCTGGTGTGCTATACATAAATGTTTCAGGAAGTAAAATCTCATTATATACTGTACGGTGTCTTTCTTCTTGGGCAAAAGCTGAAATAGATAAATGCGTATTGTAATTTATGGAAGCTCCAAAATCATTTGGTTTGTTTATTCCGCTAAAAGGATTGTCTTCAGCAAATAAGCTTAATTTTGTTTGCTTGTTATTTTTATATAAGTATTTTCGATCATTTTTTAATTCTTCTTGTAATTTGTTATATAGTTTTAAAACTTCTTCGGATGGGGCCACAACATTTAAACTATCTAATAATTTTAAAACTTCTTCCGTTGTGACAACAACATTTAAATCTACTAATTGGTTTACTAAATCTAACGCATAAGGCGCGGCCATTTTTTTCCATGGATTATTTGGGTTTGCACACATATCTAATAAGCAACTTGCAATTTTCTGCCATTGATATCTAGGCGTGCTATAACTTATAGAAGTGGGTGTCATTACACTTATTTGTTGGCGGGCATTTTCTTGGGCAATTTTTTTCAAAGCACGATGGGCTTCTTTTTCGTTTGGCGTTGTTTTTAAGAAGAAATCCATATATTTTTCTTCTAAAATTTGGCTACATATTTTTAACCATTTGTTGTATTTTTCTACTTCTTCTTTAGAAATGTATTCATTTTCAATCACTTTTGTATACCGAAGAGATCGTTCACAAGTAGAATACTGATGTTCATCATTTAAAATCATACATAATAGTTTGGGAATGCCGGTAATTTCTACAGAAATTTGATAATGTTCATCAGGGGTGCCATGATCATTTAAATACGTTTCAATCCCCATTCTTAAAAGCGTACTTTCACTTGTTTCTCTAATTGTTTCTGGTGTTGTATCGCCTTTTTTGTAACACCAAGCTGCTTTTATTCCTGTATAAATAAAAGCTTGTTTTAAATCTACTTTACCATCTTTTAAAAAGCGGTTTTCTTTGTCTAATGACACTTTCATAATTATACCTTCCTTCTACCCTTTATCTTCTTTTGTTTATTATAGCAAATAAGTTCCATTAAAAAAAGCAGAAGTTCTTTCTACTTTGTAATGCTTTCCTCTAATATTTTATACACTTCTTCGCGACCCTTTTTCGTAGTGGATGAGAAACGAATAAAATCTTGATCGGTAATTTTTAGGGTTTCTTTAATTAATTTATCTTGTTTTGCTCTACTTGAAGCCCCGACTTTATCATATTTTGTCGCGATGATGGTAATAGGAATATTATAATATTTTAAGAAATTATACATCAATAGATCATCTTCGGTTGGTTTATGCCGATAGTCAATGAGCATGAATACATGAGATAGATTCGTTCTTTTCTTTAAGTATTCTTCAATCATTAAACCAATTTTTCGATCACTTTCTTTTGAAAGTTTGGTATATCCATAACCTGGTACGTCTACTAGAAAAAAATGATTGTTTACTAAGTAAAAATTTAATGTTTGTGTTTTTCCTGGTTTACTTGAGGTTCTTGCAAAGTTTTTACGGCATATTAAAGCATTAATAAAGCTCGATTTACCGACATTACTTCTTCCAACCAATAAAAATTCGGGTAATACTTCTTCTGGATATTGACTTTCTCTAACCGCAATATTTTTTAGTTCTACGGATTCAATTTTCATTCTTATCACCTGTTAGGGTTATTATATGATAGATTTGTTCTTTTTGCAAATTTTCCTTTTTTCTTTAAATAAAAAAATTGGATTTTTTTCCAATTTTTAAAGTTTTTCCATAAAATCTAAAGCACGATTTTTGGTGAGGATGGCATTCATACAATTTAAAATACCACAAAGAATTAAGAATGAACCACTTACTTGGGTAATTAATAGATTGCTGAATGGATTGATAAAAATTAAAATGCTCATAAATATTTCAAGTAAAGCAGTGATAAATAGGAGTAACCAACTTTCTTCTTTAATATTTTTTAAGCGTAAGGATAAATCGATTTTGGTGATTGCTAAATATAAAATCCAGAAACCTAAGAAAATCGTGATTACTTGGCTAAATATAAAAGGATTTAAAATAGTT
Organism: uncultured Bacilli bacterium; assembly: GCA_944332105.1. Lineage (GTDB taxonomy): Bacteria > Bacillota_I > Bacilli_A > RF39 > UBA660 > Ventrenecus. The sequence continues at coordinate 1,285 of CALVJI010000090.1, read as the reverse complement.
AAAATACCTAATAAAATGCCAATGATACCATAACCTAAGTGAAACCTAAAGAATGGAAGATCACCTCGTTTAAAATAGTTATACACATTTAAGATACCAGAAGCTAAGATATTAATTCCAAATAACACAGCTAATACGGTCACGCTGATGTCTGGCCAAAGTAAGAAAATTACACCAAGCAAAATGCTAATACATGAAATGCCTATTTCAATCCACATGATTTTGCGAAATAAGCGATCAATATTTGTTAAAAGTCTTTTGGTTCTTTTGCGAAAAAATTTGCTTAAGAATTCATTTTCTTCTTTTTTAGCTGTTGTTTTCTTCTTTTTTCTTTGACTTCCTTTTTTATCGTTATACAAAACTATCCCTCCTTGTTTTTTATTGTATCATTTTTTTGAGGATTTTTAAATGTTCTTTGCAATAAAAATTGTTCGCTGATTAAATATGGATTATGCCATCTTGGACAATCAACTGGATTATTGCTTGATTTATAAAATGTGCAAGTTCTATTAAGACAATTTGAACAGGTCTTTTTACTTACTTTTTCTTTGCCTTCTGTTTGTTCATCAAAGTTCATTTTCCGATAGATTTTGTGTAAATATGTCGGTGAAAATGTATAGACATGGTTAGGTAAAGAATCGATTAACGGAATGATATTTTTTAAAGCACCAATGGATATTTCTAAAAATGGACCTTTTTCGATTGGATCTTCTCCATTTGTGATTACCATCAACAATATTCTTTTGCGTTCCATATCCTTTGTCTTAGCTAACAATGTTAATAAATAACTTTTCTTGATCAAAATGGTTTCTTCGTTTCCTAATGATTGTAAAATTTCTTTTTTCTTCATACTACTCCCTCACGAGTAGTATATCACGCATTTTTTTAAAGGCAAGAAAAAACAAGCTATCTGTCAAAATAGCTTGTCTTCTTGTGGTTAACTTTAAGCACAAACCCGTATTGACAGATACAAGTCCTTGCTTTTTACCAAGATCCACATTGCATGCAACACTTAATAGCTTGATAAATGATAGACATCCTTAATCTTTGCACAAGGGCAAAAACTAAGCTTTCAAGAACAACTACTTTAGAACACAACTTAATGTATTCCATAAATAGAGTCATTCTTAATCTATCCTCTACTAAGCAATTTAATTCTATCATTTAAAAAAAATAAAATCAAGAGTTTTTTTAAAATTTTTTGATTATAGTTACAATTCACAGCCAAAGAAACAAAAGTGGATTAAAATACAATAAAAAATCAAAGAGCACATGTTGATAAGTA
>CALVJI010000089.1 GCA_944332105.1 uncultured Bacilli bacterium | reverse complement strand
AAATCAGACTAAAAAGAAATGTCGCTCCAATCATCAACAAAATATTATACAAATTTACTTCTAAACGCATATTACCACTCCTAACTTTATTATACCTTATTTTAGGAATTAAAAACAAAAAACTTATCTTTATTCATGAGACTTTTGAAAACGTTCAAACAATTCTTCTAAAGACTCTACTTGCTCTAAATTCTTTCGCTTTAAAACATAATCATCAAATGTCCCAATTTTTTTAGCCGGATTCCCAGCCACAACAGTGTTAGGCAAGACATCTTTTGTAACGACACTACCAGCTGCAACAATCGCATTTGGTCCGATTCGTACACCTCCTAAAATAGTAGAATTACAACCGATAAAAACATTATCCATCACTTCAATAAAATCTTGATAATAAGAAAAAGTTCCTTCATGTAATTGATTTAATCCCAAGTGAAAAATATCATGATTAACAAAAGTCACATTACTTGTAACAACGACATTATTATGAAACAAAATCAAATGTGGATCAGCCGGAATCATTCGTGGTTGAAAAAATACATTTTCTCCCATCTCTCTAAAAACATGATGCTTTTTTAAATAACGATTTCTTTTGTCGCTATTTAACATCAAAAAAAGTCGTATTCTTCTAATTTGATTTTTTGTCCAAGGTTTCACACCCCTCACTCCTCTCATTATAATTAAGTCCAAATAATAAAGCCACATAAGTAGAGACCATCGGACTTAGTAAAACATGTCCCGCAAATAAAGAAATCACACCAAATAATTCAAACAGGAATTTATAAATACCACGTATTTTTTGCATATTATATACATACCAAAAATACCATAAATAAATAATAGTTCCCAAAATACCAATACTATAAAAAATATCTAAAATGTCAATCTCAATATCTTTAATTTGTAAAATAGTCCCACGTCCTAGACCAAACACCTTAACCGCCAAACTTTCTTTTTCATAACGTTCATGAACTGAAACCCAAAAATCTAAACGATTACTATAAATCAAATTATCAATACTTTGAACAGTAAAAACATCTTCCCAAGAATTAATTTCATAATATTCTAAAGTAGTCTTTATATTCTGATAAAAATCAGTTTTAGGAACAATGAAGAAAAGAAGCGTTACAATAAATAAAAAACTAACCCCAATTACTTTACAATGTTTTTTGATCTTTGGAATAAGTTCCAAACGATAATGCCATAGAAAATAAAGAAAAATCAAAAGAATACTTAAATACATCGTCTTAGTTCCTAATAAATAAGCCATTAAAATAACTAAAACAGCATAGAAACATAACCAACTATATTTTTTTTCCTCTATAAAATACAACAAAGCAATTGGCACTAGTAAAATAAAAACATTCGCAAGTTCATTTCCAATATAAAAATAGGAAAGATACATATTTTTATTTGGATAAAGTTCATTCATATTATGCCCTAGATGAAAAGGATAAGGAAGTAAATATAATAATAAATACATAACCGATAATATCATCACCGTTTTTTTATTAATATAGGAATTTTTATATTTAGAAAAAAACAAAATTAATGTAGGCAAGAAAAAGATTTTAATTAAATTCGATAATTCTGTTCCCAAAGAATAATCCGCTTGTATATAAAAAATACTAACTAAAATTCCATATCCAAATAATACTCCTACAACTTTCCACGATAAAAGTTTATTTTTGAGTAAATACCCTAAACACCCAAGTATAAAAATTCCTTTATAAAGAACACCAATACTTGGCCATCCTTCCCACGTCGCGATAGATGAAAGGAAATCTACAAAGGGAAAAGTAAGTAACACAATATACAATAATAAATCTTTTTTCTTCATTCCTCAAAAGTCCTCTCTTTACACCTATATTACCATAATTTACCGTAGAAAAAAAAGAAAAAACACATTTTCTTATCAAAAAAAGAAGGCTATTTACCTTCCCAAATTATTTATTTTTTTTCTTCTTACTAGTCTTCTTTGTATTCTTTTTAGAATCTTCAGAAGATTTTTCTTCCTCTTCTTGTAATTTTTTTGCTATTTCCTTTTTATCTAATTGCACTGTTTTTTCATAATCTTCAATAATCTGAGTAACATCATTTACTTTTTCCAAAGCTTCTTCTTTCGAATGAATTTTAGTCTCTGGTTTTTTCTTAATAACTTCTTCTTGTGCTTTTTCAGAAGTTTTTTCTTTATTTTTTTGTTTTGGTCTTCTAAGCAACAAAATAGCAATAATCAAAATTCCAACAATTAAAGCTCCGCCCATACCTAAAATAACCATTTTATATTGCTCTTGTTGATCGATATAAGAGCTTAATAAACCATCATCGTATAAAGTGTATGAGTTATTTGTTTGATCATAAACATAATAAGCATTTTTACCTGTTAAAATATTCGTGGCATAAACTAAGTAAACATCTGCATTATCTGCTTTTAAAGCATCATAAGATTGTTCATCAATCGTAACTTTTACTTTACCAAAACCCTCTTTTTCTTCGCTTATAGGTAAAATATACAAATATAATTGATCAGAAACATTTTCATTATATAAAGTGTAAGTATTTTTTTCTTCATTATAAATAGCAAAAGACACATCACCAGTTTGATTTTTAACTGCCACCAAAGTAAAGTCTGTTACTTCTGAATAAAAAGCCGGAATATCCATATCTTCAATTTTAACCGTTGTTGCTTCATAAGTAGCTGGTGCTTCCACATTTTTAACATTCTTCATTATTGTATAATTAGCATCACCAATAGAAACGTTAATTGGATTTTCATCTTTCACATTAACATTTACTTTATAAATTCTTTCCGCTCCCGTTTCACTAGTAACTTTAATTTCAAAAACGTTAGCCCCTTCATTAACTTCAACTTCACCTATCCCACTTATATTAGCATATCCACTTTCAGGACTAGCTTCAAGTGTTACTTTATCAACTGTATTAGGAACTTCCACATTATATTCCATAACATCTTTATTAAACTCAGGTGTAAGTGTATAACCCGTCACACCAATACTTTTTAAATAATTATTAGTATCTTTTTCCCGTGGTGGATTAACTGAGACAGATTTTGAAGCATTAATCATCGTCGTACTTCCATCTTGACTAGTTGCATCACCTGTTACGGTAAAATTAATAACGCCCACTCCAGTTGCCTTACAAGTTACAGAAAGATATTTAGTTGTATTATTAGCATTAGAAGTCGCATCCGCGAAAGACTGGGTACAACCACTTGTCGCACCACTACTTTTAATTGTCAAATTCCAAGAAGCCACACTTTTAAGTTGAATTGTCGCCGTAACCGAAGACCCTTGTGAAATCACACTAGAACTTGTATAAAAACTATAAGTAGGTGCCGCCGAAACGAACATTACCCCACCAAAAAAACAAAAACTAACAAAAATTAGATAAAATATTTTTTTCAAAATTTCCCCTCCTTATGCTTGATTAATATTTTTTTGACCTAACAAATATTGACGCATTCTAAGTAAGTCAGCTGAATTTATATTTCCTGAAACATTAACTAATCTTGCCGATTCTAAATATGCTCCTGAAAGACTAACTTTACCTAACAAATATTGACGCATTCTAAGTAAGTCAGCTGAATTTATTACTCCATCACCAGTTAAATCACCATATAAAACAAATGTATATGTCTCGCCTGTACTAAATGTAATAGTGGTTCCTGTTGTTACTTTCTCAGTATTACCAATTACATTACCATTAAT
>CALVJI010000088.1 GCA_944332105.1 uncultured Bacilli bacterium | reverse complement strand
AATCAAGTAGTTGCCCATGATATTAAAGGATATATCTACAATCTTGACAAACTAGAAGTCAACAGTTATACTGTGGGGGAAAGTAATCTGTTAGAGAAAATATTTTTAATAATCAAAGCAACGACCCATGAAGAAAGAGAACAAATCGCGGAAGGAAGTGAGATATTAATGGACATGGTTAATACGATTAAAAAGTTCATAAATGATGAAGAGATCAAAGAAATGAAAAGTTTTCAAAACAAGTGGTTAGATGAGGGATGCAATATTGGCAAACAAAACGAAAAAATCTCTGTTGCCAAAAAACTTTTAAACAAGTTATCTTTGGATGACATTGTTGAAGTAACTGGCCTAACTAAAGACGAAATTGAAAGTTTAGCGAAGAATTAAAAAACTCAATAAAATCTATTGAGTGCATTCTTTTATAAACTTCGCTATTGAGACTATAATGAATAATAGTCTCTTTTTATAAGGAAACGAAAATAACAATGGATAGGATTAGTAGAATTAAAGAATTATTAAAGGATAAAGAGATCAAAGAAATGAAAAGTTTTCAAAATAAGTGGTTAGATGAGGGACGCTGTATTGGTCAAATTTCTATTGCTAAAGTCATGCTTAAAGCTGGTGAAAAAATAGAAAAAATCATTTCTTATACTGGTTTATCCAAACAAGAAATTGAAGGATTATAAAACAATCTTTCTTTTTTTCTTCTTTTATTTTAAACACTTGTATGATATCATTAATATGGTGGTAGTTATGTTTAATTATATTAAAGGAATAGTTACAGAACAAGAAGCGAATGCAATAACTTTAGAATGTAATAATATTGGTTATCAAGTTTTTGTCGCGAATCCTTTTCAATATCCATTAAATGAAGAAGTTAAGGTATATATTTATGAAAATATTAAAGAGGATGAAGATTCATTATATGGGTTTTTAACTAAAGAAGAAAAAGAATTGTTTTTAAAATTACTCGGTGTTAAAGGTGTAGGTCCAAAACTAATCATGCCCATGCTAGCAACCGGTAGTGTCAAAGGAATTGTGGATGCCATTGATCGGGAAAATATTTTATATTTAAAAAAATTTCCTAAAGTAGGGGATAAAGTAGCTCGGCAAATCATATTAGATTTAAAAGGCAAACTTGCCTCATCTTTTGAAACTCCAAGTATCGGTGGTTTTGATGAACTAGTAAGTGTACTAGAAGGTTTAGGCTATAAAACAAATGACATTAAAAAGATCTTACCAAATATGGATAGCTATTTAAAAATCGAAGATCAAGTAAAAGAAGCCTTAAAACTATTATTAAAATAGCAAAAATTTATAGAAAGGAATGGTTGTATGGAAGATGAAAAAATATTAGACGCCGAAGAACAAGAAGGCGATGCTTTTGAAGGAACCATTCGTCCCCAAAGTTTAAAAGAATATGTTGGTCAAGAAGAATTAACAAGCAATTTAAAAGTTTTTATTGAAGCAGCGAAAATTAGAAATGAATCATTAGATCATGTTTTACTATATGGTCCTCCTGGTCTAGGTAAAACGACTCTTGCTCATATCATCGCGAATGAATTAGGCGTATCTATTAAAACAGCTAGTGGTCCTTCCATTGAAAAAAGTGGGGATTTAGCAGCAATTTTGTCTACACTCGAGCCTGGCGACGTTTTATTTATTGATGAAATTCATCGTATGCCTAAATTTATTGAAGAAATATTATATCCAGCCATGGAAGATTTTGAAATGGATTTAGTCTTAAACAGTGATGGTAAAAGTCGTAATTTAAAAATTGATTTGCCTCCCTTTACTTTAGTGGGCGCAACAACAAGAGCCGGCGATATTTCAAGTCCGTTGAGGGACCGTTTTGGTATTGTTTCTAAGTTAAACTATTATTCCGAAGAAGAACTTTTAAAAATAGTCAAACGAACCAGTCGTGTTTTTGATATGCCAATTACCGATGATGCTGCAAGACTAATCGCCAAAAGATGCAGAAAAACACCACGAATCGCCAATCGTTTATTTAAAAGAATTCGTGATTTTGCCTTGGTGTATCAACGAGAAGAAATTGATTATGAATTGGCCGATGAATCCCTAAAACGTCTAAAAGTAGACGAATTTGGCTTAGATCAAATTGACATTGAGTATCTAACAAGTTTAATCACCAAATTTAATGGCGGACCTGTTGGTGTAGAAACGATCGCAACTTCGATTGGTGAAGAATCAACGACTTTAGAAGATGTAGTAGAACCATTCTTGCTGCAAGAAGGATTTATCAAACGAACTCCGCGTGGTCGTGTGGCGTGTGAAAAAGCTTATAGTCATTTAAAAATTGATCGCCAAGGAACTCTATTCTAATGACGCTCTTGTGTGAGATCATAAGTCCGACAGGGTTTTCCGTGTGCCTTCCTTATTATGAAGTAGAAGAAAAGTGTAAACATATTGTTAAGATGTATATAAATGACTCAAAAGTAAGTTTTCTAGAAAGACAACAACGTGTGGTAGAGTTTTATGAGTATCAAATAGCTTATCAAACTTTCTCCCCATATTTTGATTTTGTTTTTAAATATTTAGGTTTTACTTTAAAAAATCCATTTTTCATCCCAGATAGTCGATTGTTCGCTCATGAAGAAAATGGGATTACACACTATTATGCGTTGTATCAAAAAGACAACCAAGCTTTATCGACGTATAATCGCTGCATGTTACAAGAGCCTTTATTTATTGCTGCCGAAGAAAAAACGATCGTGCATGCTGTTGTAAAGGAGGATGGCTCTAATCTGACTGAGTCCTTTATCGATGAACAAGGAAAGATGATTTATTTAGATACTCCAAAAAAATCTCATAATTTCTGGGCTAACACATTCTTGCATTACAAGTTAATAAAATCCAAAGAAGTATGTCAGAAATACCAACAACTTATAGAAAAAACAAGTGATTTTATCTACTTTAATCAAGGGGATTTTTTAATGGAAATTTATCCTTGGATGCGTTTTTGTATGATTTGGGATAAAAATACTATAGAAAATTTAATTATTTACGATTCACAGACGATAACTAGTGAACAACAAAAATTGCTGATTGAATTAAAAAGAAAAAAGTTATTGTCTCCAGCATATATTTTAGATCGTAATGGAAAGGAGCTACAAAAATGATTTTAGATGGTAAAAGTCTGGCAAATGAAAGAGCGCTTCTATTAAAGACACGTGTTGCGACTTTAAAAGCGCAGAATATTATTCCAACGTTACTCATTATATTAGTTGGTGAAGATCCAGCCTCAGCAATTTATGTTCGGAATAAAGTAAAAAAATGTGCTGAAATAGGCATTAAAGCTATTTTAGAAAAATTAGAAGCCAATTGTTCAGCAGAAGCAATTTTAGAAGTGATAGAAAAAGCGAATAAAGATCCAAAAATTGATGGCATTATCTTACAAAGTCCATTGCCTAAACAATTTAATGAACAAGAAATCATGCAACATATTCATAGCAAAAAAGATGTCGATGGCTTTGGTACTCTAAATTTAGGTCATTTACTTTCAGGCGATGAAGAAATTTTAGCCGCGACTCCATTAGGCATTATTCGTTTGTTAGAAAAATATGATATACCCGTTGCTTCAAAAAATGTTTTGATGATTGGTCGAAGTCAAATTGTGGGTCGTCCCTTAGCTGCGATGCTACTAAATCGTGATGCGACAGTAACAATTGCTCATTCAAAAACCAAAAATTTAAAAGAGCTTACTTTGCAAGCAGATATT
>CALVJI010000087.1 GCA_944332105.1 uncultured Bacilli bacterium | reverse complement strand
TAAAAATACTCCATAAAGCATAACTTACTCCGATTAGAAGTACTATTATGCTAGCAAGATATACCCCCCCCCCATAGAACTTTTTTGTTTACTCTTTTTTCCATATTTTTCACGACTCCTTCCATGATTAGTATGCTTTAAAAGGACTTTTTACATTCCTGATTTTTATTTTTTAACTATTTAAATTATAGCACACATTCGTAGTTTATCTCAATGTATTTTTTATACTCCCAATTTTATTCCTTTCTTTTTTAAGAGTACCTTACGAATAAAATCAACTGGAATAACCGTGAAAGCTAGGAGTATTACAAACATGAGTTCATTAGGAGTTAAACCAAAAGTTCTAAATACGGTTCCGCCTTTATAAATCAAAACCATTTGTACACTCGCGATAAAAATGATAGTAATTATAAAAACAACATTTTCTTTTAAATGAGCAAATAGATTTAAACGGTGAGTCCTTGCATTGAAGGCATTGCCAATGCCAATGAAAATAAATAAGGCAAAGTATGCTGTCATTAAGTATTTAAATTCATCATCTGGTCTAATTAAAGAACGAATCCATGGTGATTTTAGAAAGAATAAACACAGTAAAGCGGAATAAAGACCTGTCCAAATAATTTCTGAATACATATATTTATTCATAATTGGCTCATTTTTAGGTTTAGGTTTTTCATACATCGTTTCTTTAAGCGCGGGTTCAAAAGAAAATGCTAAGCCGGCAAAAGTATCCATAATCATATTGATCCATAACATTTGAATAATCGTTATTGGGGTATTAACTCCGACAAAAGGTCCGATGATGGATAAAAATAACGCACAAAAATTACAAGTTAATTGATAGATGATAAATTTACGAATACTTTTAAATATTGTTCGACCATAAAGAATTGCTTGACTAATAGAAAGAATGTTATCATCTAATATGACAATATCACTGGCTTCTTTTGCAACTTCGGTACCACTTCCCATAGCAAAACCGACATTCGCTTTTTTTAGAGCTGGTGCATCGTTTACACCATCCCCTGTCATACCAACTACTAAGTCTTTATTTTCGGCAATTTTAACTAATTTGCTTTTGTCTTGAGGTAGGGCTCTTGCAATGACCTTGATACGAGGAAGCATTTGTTCTAGATCAAAATCACTGTAGGAATTTAGCTCATTACTTGTTAAAACTAAATCATTAGGACTTTGTAAAATTCCGACTTCTTTGGCAATACTAGTCGCGGTTTCCTTGGCATCGCCTGTGATCATTACGACTTGAATGCCAGCATTTTGAATCAGAGAAACTCCTTCTTTGGCTTCTTCTCGTAAATCATCCTTAATCGCGACGATGCCTACAAAAGTTAGATTTTTTAAATTTTCATCATGGGATAAGGCTAATGTGATAACTCTGCAACCTTCTTTGGTTAAAGTATCAATTTCTTTTAAAATTTTCTCTTTATGTAAAAAAGGTTTTTCCATCCCCCATTCATTAATATATCGAATGCATTCAGGTAAAAGTTTTTCACTCGCACCCTTAATATACGTTCTTTTTATCTGTCCATCTAAAACTGTTAAAGCCGAATATTTTTTACTACTATCAAAAGGTATTTCATCTACAATATTAGGTGGAGGATTTATTTTCTCGCCAAAAAAGCTTAACAAGGCACGATCTGTAGAATTACCTCCAATAATTTTTCCTTCATTACTAAATAAACTTTTGTTATTCCAAATGAGACTCTTTTTTAAAATATCACGATATTTTTCATTTTTTAGTTCTTCTTTGCTTTTAAAACTTTCTAAATCGCCATTGACAATTTTTAAGACTTCTAATTTTCCTTTGGTGAGAGTACCTGTTTTATCAGTAAATAAAATGTTTAAAGAGCCTGTTGTTTCTATACCTACTAATTTTCTTACTAGGACATTACTTTTTAACATTCTTTTCATGTTACTTGATAAAACTAAAGTAATCATCATCGGTAATCCTTCTGGTACCGCTACGACAATGATCGTGACGGATAATGTTAATGAATAAATTAAATGATCCATCATGACTGGAAAATTGGTAACAGTTGCCATTATTTTGGTCATATCAAAATCATTTTCTATAACTAAAACTGAGAAAAGGTAAGATAAAGTGACTAAAACTGCTCCAACATAACCAATTTTACTGATTGTTTTGGCTAGACCATGAAGACGAAGTTTTAAAGGACTCATTGGCTCAGTTTCTTGGATTTCTTTGGCTAAAGAACCATAGATTGTTTTATCCCCTACTTCGGTCACGATCATTTGGCCATTTCCTTCATAAACAACAGAACCACGAAGCAAACTTGATTGCTCGTTTTTAAGATTAGCCGCATATTTTCTTCGTTCTTTTGTTTCCCCATTTAACCGGGATTCATCCACCGTTATACTTCCTGATGCTAAGTATCCATCAGCTGGAACGCCATCACCACTTTCTAATAAAACTACATCACCAACAACAATGTCTTCAATTTTTATTTCTTCTATTTTACCATTTCTTTTTACTTTCACTTTCATGCTTTCATTTTCTTCTTGTAATTTTTTAAAAGCTTCTTCACTACCATATTCTGATATTGATGAAATAAAGGAAGCTAAAAATATGGCTATTAAAATTCCTAAGGTTTCAAACCAATCGAAATCACGAAAAAGAAAAACCACTTTGATTGCCAAGGCGATTAAAAGAATTTTAATGATTGGGTCGCCTAATGATTCGATTAGAAGGCGCAAAAAACCTTTCTTTTTTATTTCGGTTAAACTGTTTGTTCCATACTTTTTTCTTTGAACTTCTACTTCTACATCCTTTAGTCCATTTAGTCCCATAGTGTTCACCTAAAAAAGTATATGAAGTTCGAAATAAATAAATGCGAAAAAAAAAGTAAATGTTTTCACATCTACTTTTGATTATTTATTATATATGATATATTTTATTTTTCTTAGTAAACATATATAATCCGATAGCTACAATGATACCGCCACCAATAACAGCGTAAGGTAAGAATGAACCTGTTTGAGGATTTTCAGGGTTTAAACAAGCTGCATTGTATTCTTCTTCTGTAACTACGACACCATTGTCATCATAGTATACGCCATCAACGATTGTACAAGTTGGATTTTCTGGAGTTGTTGGTTCTTCTGGATCTTCAGGAGTGCTAAGAGTAATTAAACATTCTTCATCTACAGCTGCACTTGAATCTACTGCTAAAGTAATGGTTGCAACTTGATGAAGTCCTGTACCAACACCGTCTGTATTTTGCAAATCAACGTGAATAATACTAGGATCGTTTTCATCAGCAGTAAAGCCTGTACCAGATTCTCCTGGTGTCCATGAAGAAGATCTACGGCCACCTGAGAATGTATAATTTGAATTACCAAGTTTTAAATCTACTTGATAATTGTTAAGGGTTCCAGAATCTACTCTTATTCCTAAATATACTTGAACTGTTCCTGTTCCTGAATTCGTAATTCTAAAAGTCCGACCATCTAAAGTTGTGTTATCCAAATTCATTGAGTCAGAAATTGTTGCACTAGAAGCAAAAACTTGACCAGTTCCAGCTGCATGTACACTTAAGGGCGATACTAAAACGCAAAAAATCATAAGGATACTAAGTACTATACTTTTCTTTTTCATACAAATAAACCTCTTTTCCTTTTTTTATTATGGCACCATTATATCATAAAAATACAAAAATTCTACACATTTTGCGTTTTTTTTACCCTAGTTTGACAGTTTTGAAACGGAACTTAAACACTTTTAAAACTCAAAAAAGCCACAAACCACGATAAAATGGTTATTTTTTTGTCAAATTTTT
>CALVJI010000086.1 GCA_944332105.1 uncultured Bacilli bacterium | reverse complement strand
AATTTTGGTACACTACATTTATAACACATTTTTCGCATACTCAAAATGTGCCATAAATTTCTTAACAGTATAACATATAGTCGCATATTTTAGCAACTTTTATGATGTTAAATAGTTACTTATTTTTAAACTGACGTTTTTAGTAAAAGGATATGTGTAAGAAGGACTGTTCGTTAAATAAGGGGCGATGATCACGACTGAATATGTTGGCTTTTCTCTTGGAAAATAATAGGCTAGAGTCGAATTAATTACTTCGACATCAACTACTCCATCCTTATCACTATCATAGAAAGTTTCACTCGTTCCAGTTTTGCCTACTGCATTTAAACTTTTATTGACATAACTTGACGCGGTGCCACCATGAAATACCTGATACATGCCTTCGATAATTCGATCATAATAGGCGGCATCTAGTTCTACTTGACTTAAAAATGTATTGTATTTTTCCTGTTTTAGACGAAGAGCATAACGATTACCGTAAGTGGCAATGGTATTAATATATTGAAGGACACTAATTGGAGTATAAGTATCATATTGCCCGATTGCAAAATTTAAAAGTAAGTCTCCTGCTACTTTGCTGCCTTTCATACCAGTTTGTTCGTTTGGAAAATCAATTTCTGTCGGTGATCCTAAGCCGTATAAAGCAAATATTTTACGATATGTATCAAAATTTTCTTCTGTTACATTAAAGGACATGTTATAACTATATTTTTGACCAGTACTTTGAATTGCGGTGATAAATTGATAATAGTTTGAAGATGTTTTTAAGGCAGTGATATCATCGACATAGCCAAGCCTTTTGTATGAACATTTGGCTGGCTGGGAATATAATTTCACACAGCTATCTTGAATTTTTTTGCCAACAGTTATGGCATTGGTTAAATAACCTACTGTATTAGAAGCTCCTTTTACTACACTTCCCATGGCATAGGAACTCGTAAAAGCTGTGATCGTGATATCTTGGAATTCGTTATTTTCCTTTTTTCTTAATCCCGTTAAAGCTAAAATGCCTCCCATATTTGGATCTCCTACCATTGCGAAAGCTTCATTAAAATATTTGCTCGTTGTTTTTTTACTGGCAAGGAGCATTTCACTTTTGACAATTTCTTCTAGTTCTAATTGTAGATCAATATCAATATTTAAAGTAATGTCACTTCCTTGTTTTTCAGCTTCTAATAAGGTTAGTGAATTATCCGAATTAATATAATATTTGGCTTTTTCTCCTTTTAAAATGCTTTCATATTGGCTTTCTAGACCAGATATGCCTACCGTATCATTTAAGGCATATCCTTGATTTAGATAAGCGGTTACATTTTCTTTTGGAATACTACCTGTTGTTCCGAAAATACTTTTTAGAGTATCTCCATAAGGATATACTCTTTTGGCTTCGACAACTGTTTTTAAAGAAGATATACCTAAATCATTAATCTTGGCAATGACTTCATCACTGACTTCTTTTAAAAGAATTTTATCTTGATAAATGTAGCCTTCATTCATTAAAGAAAAGATATAAATTTGTTTTTGTTCCTCTTCATCATAATTTATCATCTCACTGGTAATTCGTTCCCATTTTAAATCTTCTATATCCTCATTCGTTAGTTTTCTCTCTTCATAAGACTGCCATTCTTCTTTTGTTATTAAATCATCACCATTTTGATGGGTGGCTAAATAGTAATTTTTTAAATTTGTTTCAGTTAAAGAAATATTTGTTACAAAAGGAACTAAACTCGCGGCAATGTTTAGTTCGTCTTTGACAGTCACGTTATATTCTTTGTGATACGCGATGTGAATCACGCCGACATTATCTACTAATACTTTGCCGTTGCGATCTAGAATGCGACCTCTTACAGCTGATTCACCGTAGACAATTCGTTCCGTTTTTTCTTCTAATAAACGACTATAATATTCATGCTTCGTTTGATTGATATCATAGATAACAAAAGAAAAACTTGCAAAAATTGCCAACAAAAAAAGCTTCATTTTCATCTAAACCACCTAGTATTAGTATTAAAAAAAAGAAAGATTTCATACATTATACTAGGTGATTTTATGTATAATTTAGTGAAAAGATATATGGATAATTTAACCAAAGAGCAAGTAAATGACTTTGCTCTTAAAAATCAGGTGTATTTGTCAGAAGAAGAACTTTCATTTACGTATACTTTTGTCAAAAAAAATTGGGAAATGATTTTTCGCAATCCCAATTTATTACAATTAGAACGATATAAAGAACATTTTAGTGAAGAGAATTTTAAGAAAATTCAAAAATTATTTGTTCTTTATTATCAAAAGTATGGTCATCTTTTATAATCCGTTAGAATATGTTCTAGTAGTTGTGGATCAAAGGTGTTTTCGTTAAGCATTTTTATTTCATATTTATATGGTGGATACAATCTTTTTTTGTCTGTCCATGTCATGCCGACATAAGGTGTTTCCAAAATTTTGGGAACATCTTTTAATTTGTCATGATGACAAATATAGGATAATGCTTCAAAACCGATAGTACCGTAGCCAATATTCGCGTGGCGATCTTTGTGCGTAGAACGTTCATTTTTACTGTCGTTTACATGGACACATTTGATTTTTTCTAAGCCTATTACTTCGGCAAATTCATCTAAAAATTCGTCAAATTTTCGCATATCATACCCGGCGTCATTTAAGTGGCAAGTGTCAATACAAACACCCATATTTTGATGAGTATGTTCTAAGAGATACGCGATCTCTTCTAAATAGCTACCACATTCAGTGCCTTTGCCGGCCATTGTTTCTAAAAGAATTTGACAATTGAAATTTTCTTCAAAAACTTGATTTAGAGCTTCGATAATGTTTTCTAGCGCTTCTTCTTTTGTATAGACTACCGCGCTTCCGGGGTGCAAGACTAAATAGGATATGCCTAGCGCATCACAACGACGAAGTTCTTGTTTTAAAAAATCAATACTAAATTGCCAACGATTTAAATCTTGTTTATTGGCTAAATTGATAATATAAGGAGCATGACAAACTACTTTTGTAATATCTATATTATTTTCATTCATTAAATCTTTCGCTTGTGTTGTAAGGTCTGCATCAATTTCTTTTCTTAAAGTATTTTGGGGTGCGCCCGTATAAAACATAAATGTATTCGCTCCATAGCTGAGAGCTTCTTTAACACTTCCTAAAAGCTGCTCACTACTAAACGATACATGACTGCCGATAATCATTTTACTTCCTTCTTTCTTAGTAAATTATAGCAAAAGAAAAAGCCTATTTCTAGACTTTATTAACGACATTGATCAAAACCTGTAGTTGTTCCTAAATCTTGAACATCAGCAGTTGTTAATGTTTTATCCTTTTGGTCGATCATATATTTTGTATTGTAAAACCATCCAGTAATTGTGTAGCTACCATTGTCATAATCGACACGCACACTACCATTATACCCATCTTTTTGTTCAAAATAGTCAGCTAAATCTGACATTGCATAACATTTTCCACCATTGGATGCGTTGATAACACCGTTCATAATATCAAACTGAGCTGCGGTCTGAGCAGAATCTAAGAAAGACAAGAATTCTGTTCGAAAAGCACCTTTTTCTGCTTCACCCATGATACCAAAAATGTTTTGACCAGCAATTAACATAATGATTGCTAAAATAACAATAACGGCTAATAACTCAATTAAAGTAAATCCCTTTTTTACCATTTTCATTCTTTTCATACTCTCCTAACTTACATTAAAAGAATACTATTTTTTTTGATTATTGTCAATTCTTTTCAACACTTTCTCAGGATAAACGCATGAAAATTTAAATCAAAATTTAAATCATGTGTTTTTTTCTAATAATTTGGCAATATCATTTGTATTTAGTAATTTAAACACATTTTCTATT
>CALVJI010000085.1 GCA_944332105.1 uncultured Bacilli bacterium | reverse complement strand
TCTCGTCAAGTTGGTGTTCCTAAAATTGTTGTTTACATGAACAAATGTGATATGGTTGATGATCCAGAATTACTAGACTTAGTAGAAATGGAAATCAGAGAATTACTTGGAGAATATGGATTCGATACAGAATGCCCAATTATCCGTGGATCAGCTCTTAAAGCTCTTGAAGGAGATCCAGATGCTGAACAATCTATCCGTGATTTAATGAAGGCTGTTGACGAATACATTCCAGATCCAGTTCGTGATACAGATAAACCATTCTTAATGAGTATTGAAGATGTATTCACAATCTCAGGACGTGGTACTGTTGTTACCGGACGTGTTGAACGTGGTTCATTAAAATTAAATGACGAAGTAGAAATTGTTGGTTTAAAACCTACAAAGAAAACTGTTGTTACAGGAATTGAAATGTTCCGTAAATCACTTGATGAAGCTATGGCAGGTGATAACGCAGGTGTTCTATTACGTGGTATTGCTCGTGAAGAAGTTGAACGTGGACAAGTTCTTGCTAAACCAGGAAGTGTTACTCCACATCACAAATTCAAAGCTAGCGTATACGTATTAACTAAAGAAGAAGGCGGACGTCATACTCCATTCTTCTCAAATTACAGACCTCAATTCTATTTCCGTACTACAGACGTTACTGGTGTTATTGAATTACCAGAAGGCGTTGAAATGGTTATGCCAGGCGATAATGTAGATATGACTGTTGAACTAATTGCTCCAGTAGCATTAGAAAAAGGTACGAAGTTCTCTATCCGTGAAGGTGGACGTACTGTTGGTGCCGGTGTTGTATCTGAAATCGTTGAATAATTGAGTAAATAATAAAGGCTGTTCTTTTTAGAACGGTCTTTTTTTGAACTAAAAATTCTAAAACGCATAAGTTATCATAGTAGGTGATACTTGTGCAAAAAATCCGCTTATTAATATTATTAACCGTTACGATTATTATACTTGGTATTGTGTGTTTAACTTGGAAGATCTATCAAATAAAACAAAGCGTAAATCAGCAAGTAGAACTAGCCAAAAAAGAAACAGAAAAGAAAGAAAAAGAACAAGAACTACGATATATAAATTGTATAAATACTCCTTTTATAAGTGAAGAAACTAAAGAAAAACTAGAAGATTTTCAAAGTCGTTATCAAGAATTAAAAAGTTTCTCCTTTTATTTTGAAGATCTAGAAAATGAATATCATCTAATTATAAACGAAGAGAAGAGTTACTATGGAGCAAGTTTAATTAAATTATTAGCCATGTTATATGTCTTAGAAAATGAACTACCCCTAGATACAGGGATTATTTATGAACAAAGATTAAAAAAAGAGAGTAGTCTTGGTATGGAAAATCATCAATATGGAGAATTAATTTCACTTGAAACACTGATCACTTATACCTTAACCTACAGTGACAACACCGCATATGAACACATCTTAAATTATATTGGTATTGAAAATTTAAAAAACTATGCTTTACAATACAATATAAAATTAACGATTAATAATTATGAACATTATAGCTATTTAAATATTTTAGAAACAGCAGAGCTTCTAAAAATAACCAATAAAATGTTAGAAGGAAAGTATGGCTCTTTTTTAAAACAATGTTTAGATAATGACTACTACAATAGTTTAAATTTTGAAAGGACTCGTCTTTATCATAAGTACGGACTTTATAACAGTTATTATCATGACATTGGAATTTATAAAAATGATGGTACATATTTAATAGCCTTTTTAACTACTTGGGGATATGAGAATTACAGTGATCAAATTCAGCAAATTCATAAAGAAATACATCAAATATATCAAGAAAACCTAGTTGCCAAAGAAACCTATTGCCAAAATTTTGCCAATAAAAAAGAAGATCTAAATTAATCTTCAATTTTTAAAGGTTCATTTACAAAATCTTTATCAATTAAAAATTCATGAATGATCTCTTCTTGATTTTCCATTGCGATCTCTTCAATTCGGTCTACCCGACATTTTTCACTTACTAAAATAGCCTCTACTTTAGCAACAGCAGTATCAATATCATCATTTACAACAACATAATTATATTTAGGAATTTCATTAATTTCTCGATAAGCTGTAATAAATCGGTCAATAATTTGCTCATTTGTTTCTTTTCCACGAGCTTTAATTCTTCTTTTTACTTCAGTCATACTAGGAGCCATAATAAATATTAAAATAGTTTCAGGAAACATTTCTTTGATTTGTTGAGCACCTTGCACATCAATTTCTAAAATAACATCTTTGCCACTTTGCAATAGTTGTTTAACTTCTTCTTTTGGTGTCCCAAAATACTCCCCATAACGTACTTTGGCATACTCTAAAAAGTCGCCATTTTGAATCTTCTTTTCAAATTCTTCACGGCTTACAAAAAAATAGTCAACACCTTCAACTTCGCCAGCTCTCATTGGCCTTGAAGTATAAGAAATAGATAAAGACAAATTTTGGTTTCTATTTAATAACCTTTCTATTACCGTTCCTTTCCCAGCACAAGTAGTACCAGAGATAATAATAAGTTCGCCACTTTGTTTTTGTTTAATCATGTAAATCTTTTCCCTCTTTCTTCTTTATAACTTTAATATCGGTTTTATTAAATTCTTTTGCCAAATTCCCATTAAGACGTAATTTTTTATATTTCATCGGTTTAATAGCCAAATCATATTCGCCGATATATTCATAAACACGGGGATGAAAACCTAATTTAAAAGCATTAAGACCATGATAAGGATTATCTTTACTAAAATCTCCCGTCATCCCGTTTAAATCTGCATAATCATAATCATTTTTATAATAGTCTAAAATGGCATAATGCAAAAAGTAATTTGCATCAAAATTTTTATATTTTTTATCATATCCACTAATCAAAATTTGAATGCGATTTTGATATTTAATAACTAAGGCTCCAGCAATATAAAGTTTATCTTTTCGTTTATTTAAAGAAGTAGCCAATTGAACATTATTTTTATAAGCAGTTAATTTTCGATCAGATTCCATTTTTTTATTAATACTTTTTTGCGTTGTCACTCCTTCAATGGCAGTATGTAAGCGATTATTCATTTCAAGCTCAGTTTCATATTGATGACGAGCATTAAGTAAAAATTCTTCAGAATCAATACTTACTAAAAACAAATCAATCATATCATTTTTCTTAAAAATATTATAATAATCTTTATAATAAAATTCAGCAGTATGTCTTTTTTTAGCAATAAATTTTTCTAAAATATCAATTCCACTTCGTTCAGCAATTTCTAAATGTAATCCTTTTTGCATGCTTTTGTGCACCTTGTTGCGACTATTCTTAGATAAAGAGTTCATACTAAAATTCTTTAAAGAAACAATCGCTTGAAACCGTGGTAATATTGATTCAAAATATACATTATCTTTCAATTTGACATAACCAGCATCATCTAAAATATCTTTAATTTCATAATTCCAATTATAAGTTTTTAATCCTGTTTTAGGATCTACTTCACTAATTGCAATTTCTGGATTAAGCTTAATAAATACCACATGTTTCTTTTTATAATAAGCAATTAAATTTGCTGTAAATTCTTGTAAAAGTGTCGTATTAAAATAATCCAAAATAAACCCTTTAGGTGCATAACCAAATTTAAAACCATATTTTGATTTTTTTAAAAGAATTAAAGAAGCAGCCTTTACTTGACCATATTCATTTACAAATCCAATGAATTCATAATCATAGCCATATTCGCCCATTAACCATGCGTAGTTAACTGTTTGATAATGCGTACCTAATGGACTTGAAGTGACAAAACTTGTAAACTCTTCTAAAGTAATCTCGCGTAATAACATAGGTTTCACCCCTTTTTTTAATGGTTTTTATTATAACACAATTCTTTAAAAATGCAATATAATCAAGTTACAATTCACAGCCACTTGAAAAAGTAGTGATCACTCACTATCTTTTTTAAAGGCTAAAATCTCTTCTAAAGTAT
>CALVJI010000084.1 GCA_944332105.1 uncultured Bacilli bacterium | reverse complement strand
CTACTGCTACAAACAAAGTTCATCTTTGTTTGTTATCAATATTATAAATCGTATACATTTTAACTAATGTTTAACATAATTGATATTAAAGCTAAATAAAATTGACTTAGTCATTAAAATGTATTTCAAAAGTAAGAGTTTCTTCCTTAGATCAATTTACTTTATTATTTTCTTTTATATTTAGTTTGGTTATCCACTATTAAATGGAGTTGATTGTATTTTTTTAAAGTTTCCTCTACTTCTTTTCTTGCATCCATACTAATAAAAATTGCTGATTGAGAAAAGTTTTTAGGCAAGATACAAATGGAATGTTTGTTAAAAAGAACATAGGCTATTGCATTCCAATACAACTTGGTAGACGATTCTTCTGGAATAGTATTTTCGATTCCTTTTTCGTCTATTTTGATGATTGAATTTGGTTGTTTTTGATATTCCCTTAGTTTGTAGTTTGCTTCTACATATAAATAAATGTAGACAATTAACAACGTAAGAGATATTGCTGATACTGCGATCATCTTAGGAATCATTAAAAAGCTAATAAAAAAGATAAATAGTAAAATAATATAAAGTAAAAAGACTTTAGTTAATGAATGAACTTTGGTTTTAGGATTTTTTTTAAATATATAATAATTACTAGAAATGTACATGATTTCATCATAAAAATTTTTATTTTCTTTTTCCTCTATTTCGATTATCACTTTTTCACATCCTTAATTATTCTTTTCCACGTATTTGCGAATGTTTTCGCTACTTTTTGCATTTAGGGTAAAATCACTAAATTTTTGAGCTTTGAATAATGGGTAAGCAGCACAACCAATCATGGCTGCGTTGTCTGTACAATATAAGATATTAGGAACATGAAAGGTAACATTATATTTGGCACATACTTTTTGTATTTCTTTTCGAAGAAATTGATTGGCAGAGACTCCTCCTGCTAGTATAAAATTTTTAATATTTGTATTTTTAAGAGCCAGTTCTACTTTTCTGGTTAATTCTTCTACCGCGGTAGTTTGAAAAGAACAGGCTAAGTCGTTTATTCGAATCTCATTGTTTCTTTGGCGTTCATTGTGAACAAGATTAATAATATAGCTTTTTAAACCGCTATAACTAAAGTTGTATGTTTCATCTTGCATTGGCTTAGGAAGTTGATAAGTATTTTGTCCTTTTAAAGCTGAAGCCTCGATATTAGGTCCACCAGGATAAGGCATTCCTAAGACGCGAGCCACTTTATCGAAAACTTCTCCAACGGAGTCATCGATTGTACTACCAAGGATTTCTAGTTCACTCTCACTTTTTAAAATAAGTAGATCCGTATGACCCCCACTGACAATTAAAGCAAGTGTTGGGTATACAATGTGATGTTCAATATTATTTGCATAAATATGTCCCATCGTGTGATTAACAGCAATTAAGGGTTTATTGTATACTAAAGCAAGCGTTTTGGCACACTCTATTCCAACAAGTAAACTTCCTAATAAACCAGGAGCGTACGTTACGGAAATCGCATCTACTTCATTTAAACTGTGACCGAATTTTTTTATAGTTTCTTCTAATACTATAGTAATATTTTCTGTATGCATCCGACTAGCTATTTCTGGGACTACTCCACCGTATTTAGCATGAGTGTCCATTTGTGAAAGAATTGTTAAAGCTTCTACTTCTTGACCATTTTTTACAATAGCCATAGATGTTTCATCACATGATGTCTCTATTGCTAGAATATGTATATCTTTCATTTTGTGCTCCTTTCCATAACGTAAGCATCTGTTTGCTCATAATATTTTTGACGAGTGTGAATAACATTAAAGCCAAATTTGTCATATAGTTTTAAAGCTGGTTCATTGTCAACCGCGACATCTAAAAGAATTTTTGTCGTCTTTTTAGTGTTAGTAATCATGTAATCTAATAGATAGGAAGCGATGTGCTGGCGACGATAGTTTTCTTCTACGTAAATGTCTACAATATCTATAGTGTCTTCGAGCTCGGTATAAGATAAAAAGCCTACGATCGTTTCTTTTTCTTGATATACAAGCAGTTTAAAATAACCTGTAGCTAACAATTTTTCTAAATTTGTTGTCTCACGATAATTGGCATGCAGATGAGTGCCCATTTCATATATTTTTTCTAAATCACTCGTTATTGCTTCTCTAATCATTTTAAAGCCTCAATTTTTTTGACATAAAAAGGATTGACATAATGTGGATTCACTGTAGGCTTTTGATGCGCTCTTATAATTAAATTTGTTGTATCTACTTGTTCACATAAATAGAGCTCTTTATTATCTTTCCATGTGGCGTACTCGTCCTTTTTAATGTATTCATAGTCATTAATTTGACCATTTTCTACTTTTCCAACATAATAACCATTTTTTTCTGGTAATACCAGATATTTATTCTCTGCTTCATTTGTCAAGTAAAGTTCTAAACTTGTCACTGTACGAATTGGTTTGTTTAGAGTGAACGCTAGTGTTTTGGCAATTGTCACGCCAATTCGAACACCGGTAAATGATCCAGGACCATTTATGACAACAATATCATCAATTTCAGGTAAAGTTAGCTTGCTTTCTGTTAATACTTCTACCAATGTTGGAATCGTAATTCGACTATGCTCTTTTTCATCTTCTATTTTTTTTTCATAACTTAGTTTTTCATTTTGATAAATAGCTATATAAATATAATCGCTATGAGTATCAATTAAAAGGCTGTTCATAACTACTCCCTTTCTCTCTATTTGTAGTATACGGGTTAATCATTTCTTTGTCAATGAAGAACAAATGAAAAAAAGTCCTTATAGGACTGAACTACATACGTCTTCGTATATTTTGCCATGAGGCGTGAATACTAAGACACGAGTATTTTCATCAACAAATTTAAATGTAATATCTAAACGTTCAGAAGGTAACATATCTTCAATTGTATCTGCCCATTCAATGATCGTCACACCACCTTTAGTAAAATATTCCTCAATACCAATTTTGTCTTTGTTTTCTTCTAGTCGATACACATCCATATGGTATAATGGTAGTTCTCCACTATCGTATTCTTTGACAATGTTAAAAGTAGGCGAAGTTACATTTTCTTCAATTCCTAGTGCTTGCGCGAAACCTTTAACAAAAACCGTTTTACCTGAACCTAATTCCCCATTCAAGCAAATTACCATATTTGGAAATTTTTCACTTTCAATGTTTTGAGCTATTTCAAGTGTATCCATTTCATCTTTTGATGTATATTTATAATTCATTATTATCACCTAAAGCTATTTTAATATACTCATAAGGCGAAATGCAACAGATAGTTGTTATTTCAACATAATTTGACATTTTTTTAGAATTTTATAATAGTGAATAGATGTTTCATAAACATCGCTGCTGTAATTTTGCATTTCTTCTAAGATATTTTTACAAATACTATAAAACATTTTTAAACGTTTTTTGTCTATTTTAAAATTTATTAATAGTTTTAGAACTAAAGTATTATTTAGATTATTTTCAATTTTTATATGATTAAAATGCATATTTTGTAAAAAAAGAGTTAACCATTTTCTATCTATATCTTCTAAATTTCTATCTTTTTTAAAAGTTATATAGTACATTTGAATCTCTTCCATATGACCTTTTTGACCAAAGTTCTCTTGCTGTGAAAGAATATTTAATTTGGATATTGGATGATATTCAAGATGGGAAATATTGTTTTCTTTAGCTAACTTTTTTAAGAGAAATAAGGTATATGCATGCGTGATACATGCATAATTAGAATTTGGTAATGTTTGATAAAAGTTTGTTAATGCCACGAAAAAGTTTTCTAAAGCATTGGTGTTTTTGCACGCTAAAAGTCTATTGGATAGAGAGTATGGGTTTTGGTCTAGTATTGATATATTATCGCTATTTTCAATTGTAAAAGAGTTCATCATTTCATTTTTTACATATTCATTCACGTGTTTTAAGGCGTTAGAAATAGCTAAATACCAAATATATATTTCCTGCATTTTTTTCACCTAGATTTTATTATATAGAAAAAAAGCGTATAAATAAAGATTTATACACTTTTTAAAGCAAAAAAAAAATTGGCAACTACCTATTTTCGCTTATCACTATCGTCGGCGTACTAGTGCTTAACTTCTCTGTTCGG
>CALVJI010000083.1 GCA_944332105.1 uncultured Bacilli bacterium | reverse complement strand
AAGTAAGTGGAGGTAGTGATTCACATAGTGGTATTCAAAAATATCAATACAGTAAAAATGGTAGTAGTTGGGTTTCAACCACATCGACAAGCTACACCTTTAGTGGATTATCCGATGGAACATACACAGTTTATGCTAGAGCGGTTGATAAATCAGGAAGAGTAGGAAGTAGTAAAAGTGTGAAAGTTACAGTTGTTGTTGAAAATCCGGATAATTATACTTGGAGTAAAGATGTGGCATGTAATGCTACTAAGTTTCAAAATGTTATTAATAATGGCAAGTTTGCTACGTATATTGAACATCAACAATTTAGAAATGCCATGTATGATTGTGCAAAAACAACAGAACCGATCCTTCAAAATAGTACTACTGCTCAACGTGCTTTGTTAGCAAGTAGTCGCTTTCAATTAGTATCTGTAAATGGAAAAAGCCGGACAGCGTCCGAAAAGTGTCGAGATTCGTGGGATGAATGCAGATATTCTTATGAAGAAGATTTATATTTTGATGATGCGGCAGGTGCATATATGAATGTTGCGTATTCTGGGAAAGCGTTAGTTTTAAGTGCTTCGTCACCTAACAAAGTAAAAGGAAGTCCATTTAATACTGTTGCTTGGGAATGTGAATATGATAATTATAAAGTCTTGAATAATCCAAATGTTTCAGTAGAAATTGGTAATTGCGAATATGAAAGCGGTGAACGTTATGGTAATGGACAAGCTTTGTTATGTGTTGGAGAAGCTGTCCGTGATGGAGACTTTAGATGTGAAGAACAGTATTATATGGATGGAGCCGGGCGTTTAGATTTAAATGGAAAAGAAATTAAAGCTAATGAAACGGGTTTTGCTACAGAATTTTTTGATTTTGTTCCTTCAGTTGGAGCAGTACGTGTTACGCAATATCAAAAAGATACTAGTAGTGGGTATGATTATTATACACAGTATAGATCACAAAAAGTGTATATCCAAATATTTAAAATTTAAGAGTATTTTTGTTAAAGATTTCCAGCTTGAATTACTGGGAATCTTTCTGTTTTTCAATTGACAAAATACCAAAGTATTGATAATATGAATTAAGAAGGTGGTAAAAGTGTTAAGTGAGAAAATCGTATTAAGCCCTGAAGAAATATACGAAAAAGAGTTTAAAGTTGATGCTCGAGGATACCGACCTCAAGAAGTTGATAATTTTTTGGATTTGATTATTAAAGATTACTCGGAATTTGTTCGGATTGTACGTAGTTATGAACGCGAATTACAAAGTTTAACTGAAGAAAATCGTAATTTAAAAAGTCAGATTCGCAAATTACAAACTGAGCTTGAAGCACGTGACAGTGATGATCATTCAGCTAGTAGTAATAATGTTGATTTGTTAAGAAGAATAAGTCAATTAGAAAAAATTGTATATAGTAAAATGAGTAATAATTAAGGCAAATGCGGCATACTTGTTATGTTGAGGAAAGTCCTTGCTCGCACAGCCTGAGATGGTTGTAGTGTTTGTGCTTAGGGAAAAAATAACCTAAGGTAGCGTAAGCTAACGGCTCCGAGGAAACCTTCAATGGTTTTAGTAGGTATAAAAGTGCCAAAGTGACGAAGAAAAGGGAAACCTTGGAAGTGGAACGTGGTAAACCCCGCAAGCGAGAAACCCAAATTTTGGTAGGGGAGCTGTTGCTAGGAATTAAACGATGCAACGGACCAGAAATGGTAGATAAATATTTGCCCCGTTTTTTAACGGACAGAACAAGGCTTATTAATTATTATTTTTTTTATTTTTAAAGGAGTGATTTTCTTGTTTACAATCGGAAAAATGTTAAAAGAAGCAAGAGAAGAAGCTGGTGTTTCTTTAGAAGAAGCCTCGAATGATATTCAAATTAAAGCGGTTATTTTAGAAAATATCGAGGAAGGAAATACTGGGGCATTTAAAGATATTTTTGAACTTAAAGATCATATTCAGACGTACGCTAAATATTTAGGTTTGGATGGTCGTAAGATCATCGATGAATTTAATGAATATATGTTTGAATATACTTCAAAAATTCCTTTGAAAGAGATCGAAAAAAAAGTGATGGAACAAAATCGAGAAAAAGAAGAAGAAAAAGTTGTTTCTCCTTACACGAAACCTATGAAAAAATATCCTAAAAAATATTATATTGTAATGTATTTTATATTAATATTAATTGCTATTGTTATTGTCGTGTGGAGTGTAGGACAAATTGTTTCAACAGAATATTATGATATAAAAAAGGAAGGTATGAGGTGGATAAATGAACTTAGCTGATAAATTAACTATAAGTAGAATAGGGTTAACTTTTGTTATTTTAAGTATTTTATTAATTCCTTGGGAGGATTTTGGACTTGTTTGGCCTTCTTTTTATGTCAATGGCTCGATTGTTGTTGAATTAAAATATATTGTGGCTGGTGTTTTATTTATCATTGCCTGTATTACAGATTATTTTGATGGAAAAATTGCACGAAAGGCTAAAAAAACAACAGATTTTGGGGCGACTTTAGATGCGATTGCTGATAAAATTTTAGTAAATGGAATTTTAATTGTGTTAGCTTATCAAGGGTTTATTTCAGTATTAATTCCAGTAATTATTGTGTTACGGGATACTTTTGTTGATGCATTGCGTGTTTTGTCAGCTAAAAATAAAGTGATTATTAAAGCAAATAAATGGGGAAAAGTAAAGACGATTTTTATGATGGTAGCGTTGTCTTTAGTATTATTCTATAATCTTCCTTTTGAAATATGGGGAATTTATATGGCTGAGATTTTACTTTCTATCGCGACTATTTTATCTGTTTTATCGGGAATTATTTATTATATTCAGTTTCGAGATAAAATAAAATGGGATTAATATTTGAGTGAAAAATTGTTCAATTTTTAAAATCTGTTCTTTAAAAGTTGCAGATTTTTAAAATTTGTATAGGCAATTTAGAAAATTTGCGGAATTTTATATATAAAACGTTTGTTCGAGAAAATTGTTGACAAACGTTTTTATCTGGTTTAAAATGAGGTTAATGAAAGAAATTGGAGGAATTTTATGAAAGTTACAAAAGATGTAAAAGATAAGGATAAAGCTTTAGAACAAGTATTAGCAGAGATTGAAAAACAATTTGGTAAAGGGGCTATTATGAAATTGGGAGCTCAAGAACATATGGAAATTGATGTTACTTCTAGTGGTTCTTTAGCACTTGATGTGGCTTTGGGTGTTGGTGGTTATCCAAAGGGAAGAATTATTGAGATTTATGGACCAGAGTCTTCTGGAAAAACGACTTTTGCTTTACAAGCTATTGCTGAGGTTCAAAAAGAAGGCGGAAGAGCGGCTTTTATTGATGCAGAACATGCCTTAGATCCTGTTTATGCCAAAAATTTAGGCGTAGATATTAATGAACTTTTGTTGTCTCAACCAGATACAGGTGAGCAAGCTTTAGAAATTTGTGAAGCTTTAGTGCGCAGTGAAGCAGTTAATATTATCGTTGTGGATTCAGTGGCTGCTTTAGTACCTAAGGCGGAAATTGAGGGAGATATGGGTGATGCGCATGTCGGTTTGCAAGCTAGGTTAATGAGTCAAGCTTTAAGAAAATTATCAGGAACGATTAATAAAACGAAAACTACTGCTATTTTTATTAATCAGCTACGGGAAAAAGTCGGGGTGATGTTTGGTAATCCTGAGACGACTCCTGGAGGTCGAGCATTAAAGTTTTACGCGACGATTCGCTTAGATGTTCGACGGGGAGAACAAATTAAAGTTGGCGATCAAATATTAGGTAATAAAACAAATATTAAAGTTGTGAAAAATAAAGTGGCTCCGCCATTTAAAACAGCTAGTGTCGATATTATGTATGGTACAGGTGTTTCTAGAGAAGGGGAAATCATTGATATTGCCTCTGAATTAAATATTTTAGATAAATCTGGAGCTTGGTATGCTTATAATGGTGAAAAAATTGGTCAAGGTAAAGAAAATGTTAAAGTGTATTTGAAAGAAAATCCTGAGTTAAAAGAAGAACTTGAAAGAAAAATTCGGGAGCATTATGGTTTTATAAAAAGTGGTAAATCAGAAGAGTAGAATTTGTTTCCATGCTTTTGTCCTTGTAAAAATAAGAAATCTCATATATAATCCTGAGTTTGACAGTTTTAGAAGGACAAAATCTCCCCATCCCTTATTTTATAAGGGTTTGGAGAGATTTT
>CALVJI010000082.1 GCA_944332105.1 uncultured Bacilli bacterium | reverse complement strand
TTACTTATCAACATGAGCTCTTTGCTTTTTTACTGTATTTTAATCCACTTTTGTTTCTTCGGCTGTGAATTGTAACGCATTTATTTAAAGAAAATCTGCTTTTTTGTAGATTTTTCTGCTAAATGGGTGGATTCGTACTTTTTTCTTCGATTTCTTGAAATATTTGATAGTATTTTGCTACTGTTCCCGGGACGAATGGACCCTTATTTTCTTTTTTTAGTGTGATTAATTCTTGTAAAGATTTCTCAATGATAGCATCTAGCTCCTTTGTATAACGCATAATCTTCTTATGGTAACGATATTCATTACGATCAAGAACTCTAAATCCTCCATCTGGAAAAACGCGTAAATCCAAGTCATAGTCAATATATTTTATCGTTCGACCATCAATGATAAAAGGAGTAGCAATATTACAATAGTAGAAAAGACCGTTCTTTTTTAATTGACCAATGATATTAAACCATTTATTCTTGTAGAAGAATAACACAGCAGGCTCATTTGTCGTATGACTTTTGCCATCGTGTTCAGTTAACTTCGTATGATTGTTAGCTACGACTAGCATCTCTTTGTCTACATGAATGACAGTAGCTTCATCGCTTGTCCGGTCAAGATACCCATTATGCTTATAACATTCAATTTTTAATTTGTCACCTTTTTTTATATTCATAATTACTCCGCTTTCTTTTTTTATTATACAAAATTTTTGGTCAAAGAAAAAGAACTAACTTAATAGTTCTAAGGCTTTTTCTAATTGAGTATCTAAATAGTTACCCCCTTCGTCTTGCTCAAGCTCAACAACATAGTCTGGGGTAATGCCAATTCCATCAATACAAGTACCATCAGGTCTTAACCATCTTGCTGTTGTATATTTTACCATGCTTCCATCATCTAAGTGATTGACTTGTTGAACTTTTCCCTTACCATAAGAAAGGGTTCCTACTATCGTGGCATTGTAACTATCTTTTAGGGCTGCCGCTAAAACTTCACTGGCACTGGCAGATATTTCATTCATTAAAACAATAACTGGTAGGGTTTGATATTCCGTCGTTTCATCATAATAGGTTGTGGTTTCGTCTTTGCCTTCTAAAGAATAAATAGTTTGTCCTTTTTGCAAAAAGATACTAGCGACATCCGCGGCACTTTTTAAATAACCGCCTGTATCTCCTCTTAAATCAATGATTAGACTATTTATACCGCTGTTTTTTAATTCGGTTAAAGATTTAGAAAATTCTTCACCAACGGTATTAGTAAAAGAGCCAATATAAATATAGCCGATATTTTGATCATTACGATTATAAACATTAGTTGTTAAAGGTTCATTAATTGTTTCTGGTGTAACATAATACGTTATTTCCTCGTTATTTCTAGCTACTACCACTTCATTTTCTATATTATCTTCAATAAGGTTAGCTATTTCAGCTGATGTTTTGTTTTCCGTGGATGAGCCGTTAATCTCAATGATCGTGTCGCCATCTTGTAAACCTACGCGTGAAGCCGGTGTATCTTGATATACTTTGACAATTTGGCCATTTAACCCAATGGATATACCAATTCCAACATATTTGCCACTTAATTGGTCTGATAAACTATTTGTCTCTGCCTCATTTAAATAGATGGAATATTCTTCTCCTAAATAGTCTACCATCGCGGCGATTGCCGCATCGACCATCTCTGTTTTATCAATTTCTTCATAATAGTCTTCATCTAAGCTATTGTAAATGCTTAAAAATTCTTGCAAGGCTGTATCGTCTTTCCAATTAGCTCCACCTAAGATTACTTTATTGTTATTATAAATAATGATACCAGTTGTTATGCTAGTAACAATCGCCGTTATGACAATGATTATGCCGACCGCTTTTAAGCTGAATCCTTGGATCTCTTTTTTCAAATCTATCACCTTTACCTTTTTAAAGAATACCACATTTTAAAGTATTTGAAAAGAGGAGTTTAATCCTCTTCTGTCGTCACTTTTAATTCGGCTGCGATATTTTCTATTCCTTCTATATATTCTACAATTTTGCCATCTTTTATACGTAGTAAAGTACCATCTAGCATTTTTAAATCGGAAATTTTTTGAGCTTTTGGATTACTTTCTTCACTAACGTAATACTCTTTGTTAAAACCTTCATTTAAATCTAAATAATATATTTTTAAAGGGTTTTCTGCTTCATCTGTATAGTAGCCCGCATAGGTTACATATGCTGATGCTGTATTGCTTGTCGTATCATAAGCTAGTACATAGTATTCGCTTTCTGAATTATTTAAAATTGTGCCGACAATAGCAGTCGTTGTACTTACAGTTCCTGTTTGATAGGTTAGCTCTGGCGCGCTTGTTTTTACTAAGGCTTTACTTAAAAAGTATACACCAACAATTAGCAAAACTACTATTAGTAGGACAATAATAAACTTTTTCATTTCTTCCATTTCTTCTGTTTTATAAGATACTTTTTGCTTTTTCACTTTCATCACCTATAGTTATTATAAAATAAAATCACAAAAACGGCAATTTATTTTGTGATTTTTCTTTTTGAAATATTTGATTGTCAAGATAATTAGTTTATTACAAAAAAAAGGAGAATTATTTTTCTCCGCTTACTAATTGATTATTGTAGCCAATACTTTCACCAATGGCTAATAACTCTGCTGTTGTTAAATCGTTGCCGGCTAAGTAGTAACTCATATCATCTTTTGTCCAAGTTAATGAATTTGTTCCTAAAGCACCAATCGTATCACTAACAATTAATGGATCGCCATACACTGGGACTATTTCAAATTCTTCTGCCATCACAGCTTTTTCTTCAACGAGTACAAAATTCTTTTCTCCACCAAAGGTTAGAATGATCCGATCTCCGATATCTGTGTTTACTCTATCACTACTTGATAGATAAGTATTACTTGGAATATATAATGGATATAAGATGTTTTCAATCGCGCCTGTTTCTTCTGTACATTCATCACCTTCACATGGAGCTTGCTCTTCTTTGTTCTCTTCTGTTGATTCTTGATTTTCATTTTCAGTTTCGTTTTCATCTTTTGTCTCAGTAATATAATCTTCTAATTTAAAGTCATCTTCTTTTAGGTTTGCGTTGTAATCGACACTAGTAAATGTTACTTTCATTTTTAATTCGTTCTTATCATTATAGATCTCGGTTTTTTTGATATTATTATCTTGATCAACTGTAATTTTTTGATAGCTTAATTCAGGATTGTTTGGATAATTTACTTTCGACTCGATGACATAGGCTCCTTCTTCTTCTGTTACTTTGGTCTCGGCATCATTATTCATATCATTTACTAAGGCTTTTAATATGTATGCTTGACTTGAGTTATCTGGCCATTCACTTTGGAATTTAAAGCTTTTATTTAGTGATGGCGTGATTACATAAACGGCATCTGTGTTTCTTAAAATGATTTGTTCATGATTATTTGTTTGATTGACCATTTTTACTTTATAGAAATAGTCTTTTAAAAAGTCGACTTCAATACTATAAGTAAAAGTTTCTTCATCTGCATAAATTTCCATGTTGCCTTTTAAGATATAGCTTTTCGTATCATTTACTTTATTCGTAAAATCTTTGACGACGTTTTCTGTACTCTTTTTACCACAGCCTGATACCATTAGCATTAATGAAAATAAGAGAACTATTATTTTTTTCAAAATTCACCACATTCCTTTTCTACTTAACTATATTTGCACTTTTTTAATTTTATGAATATTTTTTTCTATCTTATCCATACTAGTATTGAAAGGACGGGAATATATGGAAATTATTTATAAGATTTGCCTAGTATTCGCGATTATCGGTGCGGTTAACTGGGGTCTAATTGGATTATTTGATTTTAATTTAGTAACAGCGCTTTTTGAAGAAGGTTCTGTTATGGTTCGAATCATTTATTCATTAGTTGGAATTAGTGGTCTTGTGAGTATTGGAATTTTATTTCATCACATTGATTCACATCCATTTGAGTAAAAGCAAACTTTTTGTTTGTTTTTTTTTATGGAATCATTTATAATTCTTTGCACACTATTATACCGGTTACTTCTTGGCCATCTTTGAGCCAAGTTTTTTCTTCGATAATTTGAAAGCCTAATTCTTTAAAAATATGAATACCTGGACGATCTTTTTCAAAACTGTCATACAAAGCTTTGATGCCATTTCTTTTGGCCTCATTGCAAAGTAATTGCAGTCCT
>CALVJI010000081.1 GCA_944332105.1 uncultured Bacilli bacterium | reverse complement strand
AACTACTCACCAGTAGAACAAGGATTTGATACTTTAGCAGAAGCGATGTTAGTAAACGAATATCAATCAAGTAGTGTAGAGAGTGCAAAGGCTCAAATCGAAGCCAAACAAGCTCCAGACTTTACTCAAACTGCTCCAATTATAATATGGAGTGAGAGTCATGCAAGTACAACCACAACGACAAGTGCAACAATGCCAAATCCAAGCTTAGTAGGAAATGGAGAGTCTTATTCCGCAGGATTAACAGCTCAAAATGTATTACCAAGAATAGGAACGAGTTATACATTTGATGATGAGACTGGACAATATACCATAGAAAATTTATCCTATGTAGATCCAACAACATTAGATTATAATGGAGATACTAAATACTATTTTTGTAGTGCTGGATTTAATACAAATTCAAGTGATCGAATCACACCGTTTCAAAATGTATCCAATTGTACAACAATTTATCGAATCATATCTGCAACAAGTAGTGATGGAACTTCAACAGGATCTGGTGGAACAAGGTTTGCTAATCGTGTCTATCGTATGACTGCTTATGCATATACTCAAAGTGAACAAGAAAGTGATAAATCCGATAGAGGTTTATACATGATGGAAGACCAAGATGGTAAAAGTTATTACTATCGTGGAAGTGTAAGTAACAATTATGTTCAATTTGCCGGATATTATTGGAAAATCATTCGTCAAAATGGTGATAGTTCTGTACGTTTGCTTTATGCAGGAACAAGTGCGAATGCCACAGGCAGTGGATTACAAATTAAAACAAATACTTTCAATAGTACAAGAACAAATCCAGGGTATGTCGGATATATGTATGGTAATACATTTAATAGTACTTATGGAGAGACTCATGCCAATGAAAATGATTCATCTATAAAAACTCAATTAGATAGTTGGTATAAAACCAATATTGTAGATAAAAATTTGGAACAATATATAGCAGATTCAGGATTCTGTAATGATCGAAGCGTTTATAGTGGAAGTGATGGAGTCACAACGACAGCTACTACCTATTTTGGAGGATATGGAAGATATGTAAATCACAATCCAACTTTGAAATGTCCACAGCAAAATGATTTATTTACAGTAACAAATGCAGATGGCAATCAAGCTTTAACTTACCCAATTGGCCTTATTACAGTCGATGAGCTGATGTTAGGTGGTTTATCTTATGGTTATTTAAACAGATTATCCTACACTTATTCATCAAGTCATTATTGGACCATGTCGCCTGTTTATTTCCATGCCTCGCAGACGGCTGCTCGGGGGTATGATGCGCACTCGTCCGGGTATGCTAGTGGCACATGGGTTGCCTACGCGTTTGGCGTGCGTCCTGTCATAAATCTTGCCTCTGATACTCAGATAACAGGGGGAATAGGGACGGCTAATGACCCTTATGTAGTGAAAATTGCGTAAATAAAGCTCAACAGTATTTTTAACCAGTTTTCAAAATTGTTTAGTAGATTTTGAATATTGGTTTTTTGTTTGTCTACAAAAGATAAAAACTCCCAAAACTATGTAACCATGATTGTGTTTCTAACAATGATTATTAGAAAACTATCTTTCTTTTCGACAAATAGGAAAATAATAAGACAAAACTTGTCAAAATCTCCTCTTGCTAAATAATGGTGTATGCCTTTAGAATAACTGGGCATGAAGGAGGTAAACTCATGATTACCGATTTACAGGAAAAGACAAAATTTTATACTTGCCGTTATGACGCGGCATTTAAAGAAGTATTTTTAAATGAAAAGAATGAAGAGATTTTAAAGAAATTATTAGAACAATCTTTACATTTGAAAATTCATACGATAGAAACGGCTATGATGGAAAGAAATCAAGGAAATGTTCATGTAAGAAGAAAAGTATTAGATGCAGTTTTATATACCGATCAAGGTGTAATAGGAATAGAAATGAATGCAAGATATAAAAGATATTTGCGTGTAAGAAATACAGCCTTTGCTTTTGATTTATATACACATTATACTTATCGAGGAAAAGAATACGATGATGAGATGCAAATCATTCAAATCAATTATACGTATGGCTTAGGGAAAAAATATGATGAAGTAGAAGTCTATGAATTACAAAATAAAAAAGGAGAACAACTTTTGAAGAATTTCCGAATCATTGAATGGAATATGGACAAAATCATGAAGTTTTGGTATGATAAAGACGAAGAAAATATTGAAAAGTACAAGTACTTAATCATGTTGGATTTAGAGCAAGAAGAGTTACATGAATTATCTAAAAGAGATGAGGAGGTCAAGAAGTATATGGAAGAAGTGGAAAGAATTAATCAAGATCCCAAATTCAGAGAATATATGACGAAAGAAGAAGATGACCGAAAAATAAGAAATACCGAACTTAGAGAAGCTCGTGAACAAGGAATCGAATATGGCGAAAAAAATCGCAATTGTGAGATTGCTAAAAACCTAGTATCATTAGATATACCTATTGATAAAATTATAGAAGCAACAGGATTAAGTGAAGAAGAGATAAATAAACTAACGATAGATTAATTTTTCTAAGTAAAGCGATATATCATAAAAATTTAGCGAAGAATTAAAAATTTACATGAAAGAAAGTACAATACGTTCTTTCTTTTTTAACATTTTCTTGTTCTTTTAAGTAAAAGAATTTATAATAGAAGGGAAGAGTGGTGGGATTTTATGAAAAAAGAAAACAGTATTTGGGATTTGTATATCAGTGGTATTATTATTTGTTTAGGTGGACTTTTCCTTTTATTTCCTTTACTAAATATAACAGATTTAAATTTAGTATATCGAATTTTTTTAGGAACTTTAAGCATTCTTTCGATAATTCGTTTCTTTAAACATTGGCAAAGTAAAGAATATTCATCGTTTTTCCTTTTCTTTATTAGTATGCTGCTATTTATTTGCAGTTTCCTTTGGAATTTAACAGCAACTCCTAAAATTTTTGCTCTCTCTTTACTTAGTTGGGTATTATTTGCTTCTTTTGCTATATTAAAAAGAGCAGACTTCTTTCATGATCGCAAAAGTAAGATTTGGTGTTTAGAAGTAGCTTTATTAATCTGTTTCTTCTTAGGCGGAATTTTAACTTGTGCAAATTTTGCATTTAATACAGAAACGAGTATTTTACTTTTAGGATATTTTTGCTTTATGTATGGAGTACTAGAATTACAACAAAACTTAATGATTTACTTAACGAAAGGAAAAATTAAATGAGATTAGTTCATGATTTTACAGAATATCAAATTCTTGATATGACTGATGGCCAAAAATTAGAACAATGGCAAAATATTCTTTTAGCGCGTCCAGATCCTCAAATTATTTGGCATAAGGAAAAAGAAAGTGCATTATGGGATAAAGTAGATGCGATCTATCACCGAAGTAAAAGTGGGGGAGGATCGTGGGAAGTAAAGAAAAATATTCCCGAACCATTTTTAGTGCACTACCATGATTTAACTTTTTGCTTAAAATTAATGAGCTTTAAACATACAGGCTTATTTCCAGAACAAGCTACAAATTGGAATTTACTACAAAAGACCATTAAAGCTTCTAATCGCCCTTTAAAAGTTTTAAATTTATTTGCTTATACAGGTGCAGCATCAATCGCGGCTCTAGCTGCAGGTGCCAGTGTCGTTCATGTAGATGCTTCAAAAGGTATGGTGGAATGGGCTAAAGAAAATGTAAAAGTGAATAGCCTAGAAGATAAGCCAATTCGTTTTATTGTGGACGATTGTTTAAAATTTGTCAAACGAGAGATTCGCAGAGGAAATACCTATGATATTATTATTATGGATCCTCCAAGTTTTGGTCGCGGTAGTAAAAAAGAGGTTTGGGATATTGAAAAAGATTTATATGAATTAGTTTCTGCTTGTACGGAACTAATGAGTAAAAATTTTGAATTGTTTTTAATTAATTCCTATAGTACAGGATTATCGAAAACGGTTTTAGAAAACATTTTATATTTAACTGTTAATCAACAACAAAAAGGCCACATCTCTAGTGATGAGATCGGCGTACCTATGAAAAATAGTTCCTTAATATTACCTTGTGGGATCACGGCCATGTGGCAAAGCCAAAAAAAAGAGCTCTAAAAAAGCTCTTTATTTATTGGTAATAATTAATTTAATTGCTGTTTTATTTTCCCCATCAATTACAATATCACTAAAAGCAGGAATAATAATCAAATTATCGCCACTCGGGGCCACAAATCCTCTGGCAATCGCGACCGCTT
>CALVJI010000080.1 GCA_944332105.1 uncultured Bacilli bacterium | reverse complement strand
ACCCCTATAAATAGGGGCCTAGGGAGTTTTTACTTCTCAAAAAGTGTTTAAGATGAGATTATAACCTAAATCGCACATTATAGCAACTTCAAATGCAAAAAAAGCAAATATTTTGACACATTTACTTTTACATCAAATCAGTATAATAAAAAATTTCTTTATGTAAAGATTCAGCATATTGAATTTCACTCTTTGTACCACTACCAATATACCCATCTACATTGACAACTAAAATGGCATCAGCTAGCTTAATTCTTTCTTTATGCATTTCATCTAAAACAAGCTTTTCTTTTTCTGTATAAGCATCTTTATTAGGCTTGTTAGGATTATAAATAGGCACTAGCATACAATTTCCTTGCAATTCCATTTTTTCTGTTATATTCATCATTTCTTTATAAAATCTAAGACTTCCACATACCGTTATAATTTTCATTCATACCTCTTCCTATTCCTTAGAACTTGGAATAAAACCTTCTACTAATTTATATTTTTCCCTATTTTTAATATATAGAAAACCGAAAACAGAAAAAGTAACTGCCCCCACAAAATTGACTAACAAATCTTCCATTGTGTCATTTAATCCAATATCCAAATATCCATCATCAACTCTAAAACCTTTTAATGTTCCATCTTCTAAATAAAAAATAGAAGTACTAACAATATCATCGATCACCACTGGTACATTTTCCCCTTCTGGATTTAAAGCCGCCGATGAAATAGAAGTTATAATTTTATCTTTTTGCATATCATATTTTAAAACTTTATCAACTCCATACTCGAAAAATTCCCACATCACTCCAATAGTCATCGAAAAACAGAAAGCTACCAAAGCAACATAAATAGGACTCAATTTAAAACGCAACTTCTTGTTTTCATTTAAAATATCAACTAATGAAAAACCAATCGCTCCACATAAAAAACCGTTAATTGTATGCAAAATCATATCCCAATAAGGAATAATCCCATAAAAATTTTGAATCTCTCCTAAAATTTCTGCAGCAAAAATAAAAAGTAAAATAATAATCTCTAATAAAGTTGGCAAATTAATATTTAACTTCTTATCAATAAAAAATGGCACTAAAAATAAAAACAAAGTTAAAAAACAAACAAATACTCCCTCCCAATTACTTCGAAATATTTGAATAATCATGACAACAATAACAAAAAAACGTAACAAAAAGTAAACCGCGAGTGTCTTCTTATCAAAATCTTTAATATTTTTTCTAATAAACTTATGCATACTACACACCTCGAGATGATTGTATCAAACTTCTCTTTACTTGTCTATTTCCTCTTCATAAAAGAGATCATCTGGTTTTAAAGAAAAAATGGCCGAGATTTTCATTGCTAAATCATAAAACAATTTTCTTTTCTTATTTTCAATTTGCCAATAATAAGAAGAACTAATATGTAAAAGGACTCCCATATTCTGGGCTGAAAGTCCCCGCTTTTTTCTTTCCTCATAGAGTTTTTGATAACACTTTTTCATAAAAATCACCAACTTTATAAAATTATATCACATAAAAATCATATATACCCACTAAATTAAAAATAAAGGAATTTCTAATGAGAAAATACACTCAGGTGATGTATATGAATTTTGAAAGATTAAAAGAAAGAAGAAGTTATGAAGGATATACGCAACAAAACGTAGCCGATATATTACATGTTCAAAGAGCTACATATGCTGGTTGGGAAACAGGCAAAGATATCATGCCTTTACGCCAATTATATAAGCTATCCAATAGCTATGAACTGAGTTTAGATTATTTAACAGGCTTATCAAATAACGATAAGAAGATGAAATCGAAAAATACGCAAATTGATATCAATCAAGTAGCCAGTAATTTAAAAAAGTTTCGTAAGGAAAAAAATTTAACCCAACAAGATGTTGCCAAAGCTCTTCAAACAACGCAATCCAATATCCATAAATATGAAACCGGAAAATGTCTAATTACAACCATGTATGCTTTAGAATTTTCAAAACAATTTGGTTATTCTTTAGATGAATTATTAGGTCGCAAGTAAAAAGTAGAGAATTTAAGAAACTCTACTTTTTTTAAAACATTTTATCAACACCTTTTGGCACTTTATCTTCCACAATAGTTGCCACGATTTTATCTTCTCTTTCTTTAGAAACTTTCTTACCTGTTATATTACTCAAAGTAGAAATAACTTCCCGCAAGGTTTTCTCATCTTTCATATTACCATTTTGTAATTTATTTGCTAATTCTAAAATGGTATCTTTACTTACTTTTGTTTTCTTTTCTACCTTTTTAAAAAAGTTATCACCAAACTCCATAAAATACCTCCTAAAGTATTCTATGCAATTTTTCTAAAGATACTCACTTCTATTATTTTTCTTCAGTATAAAAGACATCATCAGGTTTTAGTTGAAATACAGCCGCAATTTTTTTGGCTACATCATAGTACAAACGTCGATTGTTATGTTCTAATTGCCAATAGTACGATTTACAAACACCGATCATATCTGCCATTTGCTGATAAGTATATCCATGTTCAATTCTTAGTTGCTCTAATTTTTCATTTTTTCCTTCAATTTTCATATTTCCTCCATTTTGTATTTTTTATATTATACTAAATTCTTGCAAAAGTCAATTTTGTATAGTTATTACTAGGTAGACTTATTTTATCACGCCCAATAGACTATTTATTAGAAATGAGGTACTTATGCAAGATATTAAAAAGATAATTGGAAACAATTTACGTTTCATTAGATTCCAAACCGGCTTATCCCAAGAAAAGTTCTATGAACAATTTGACTTAAGTCCTAAATATCTCGCAAGCATTGAACGCGGTGAAGTCAATATGAGTGTAGAATTTCTAGCCAATTTAGCTACAGCCTTAAATATTTCTTTAACCGAACTTATTTTAGAAGATCCAGCCAAAGTCGTTTTGAAAAAAAGAGTTGACCAAAAAAGAAATCTTGTTCAATAAGATTTCTTTTTTATTCTTCTTTACGATTTTTGAATTTTAAAATTATAGGTGTTCCAGTAAAGTCAAAATTTTCTCGAATCTTATTTTCAATATATCTAGCATAACTAAAATGAACTAATCCTTTATCATTCACTGCAAAAGTAAATTTAGGTGGTTTGTTATCTTCTTGATTTACAAAATAAACCTTCAATCTTTTTCCTTTGTATGATGGTGGTTGATGAAGATCTACCGCTTCTTTAATGACCGTATTTAATAAGGATGTTTTAATTTCTTTTGTATAATTTTCATAAGCTTTAATAATTTCTGGCATTAACAAATGAATTCTTTTTTTGGTGAGCGCGGATAAAAAGACAACGGGCGCAAAAGTCGCGAATTGAAACTCATGTTTTAATAGAAGCTTCCAGTGTCTATAGGCTTCATCAGAATTATCAACTAAATCCCATTTGTTAACACATAAAACAAGAGCTTTTCCGGCATCCAAAGCTAAGCCAGCAATATGTTTATCATGTAGTGTAATTCCCTCTTTAGCGTCCAAAAGAAGAACACAAACATCACTGTTTTCAATGGCCTTTAAACTTCGTAATAAACTGTATTTTTCAACACTTTCATAAATCCGGCCCCGCTTACGAATGCCCGCTGTATCCACCACAATATATTTATTCCCATGATAAGTAAACAAGGAGTCTGTCGCATCCCGAGTTGTTCCTGCCACATCACTCACAATGGCCCGTTCTTCATTTAAAAGGGCATTGACTAAACTCGATTTTCCGACGTTTGGGCGCCCGATTAAACAAAAACGACAAACGGTATCATCCACAATCTCATTAGGTTCCATCTCTTTGACAATTTCATTTAATAACTCTTTAATTCCTAATTTATGTACAACCGAAACGGCCAATATTTGCTCAAATCCTAATTCATAAAACCGATAAATATCTTCTTTTCTTTTTTCATTATCGATTTTATTCACGACAACTAAAACATCCTTATGCGCTTTTAAAAGCATATCACGAATTAAATAATCGCTTTGATTTAGTTCACTTTTTCCATCGACAACAAACAAAACAATATCCGCTTCATCAATTGCAAAAGTAGCTTGCATCAAAATATCTTCACGAAAATTATCTTTGCCTAATTCAAGACCACCCGTGTCAATCAAAGAAAATGTCCGATCTTGATAATGTACTTGCCCATAAATACGATCCCGAGTAATACCAGGCATATCCATAATAATAGAACGTTCTTCACCAATCAACAAATTAAATAAAGAAGATTTCCCCGTATTTGGTCGCCCAATCAAACAAACTGTTTTCAACTTGCCCACCTCATTTCTTAAAGGACCTTTATTTTAACAGAAAAAGCCTAAAATGTAAACTAATTAACGTTACAATTCACAGCCGAAGAAACAAAAGTGGATTAAAATACAGTAAAAAAGCAAAGAGCTCATGTTGATAAGTAAAGAAATTTGGGGGAGTTATCCACAAAATGCATAAAAGCTATTGACTTATTTTCAAAATATGAGAAACTTGCAAAGTAAGGAGTTTTT
>CALVJI010000079.1 GCA_944332105.1 uncultured Bacilli bacterium | reverse complement strand
AAGAAATATTTTAGTTCGTGAACTATTTCGTTATATCATTCATCCGAAATTAGAAAGTGATAAAAATACGTTGGGAATTTTGTTTGCTAAAGATTTAACAGAAGGATTGGTTTTAAAATATGCAACAGATTTTTCTATGCGGCATGATTTAGGAAAACCTCTTATTACGAGTTCAGAAAATCTTTTTTTAGCAGAAGAACTTTTAAAAGGAATACCTGAGAACATTTCTAAAGATGCATTAGTATTTCAATATTCCTATCCTTTTATTTTAGATTATTATTATGTTGGAACGGGAAAAAACTTTTTGGATTTTTACCATAAATATAAAAATTCTTCAGAAAAATTGGATATGCAAACCATTCCAACCGTTTTTAATTTAGAACGAAAATTAGAGACTAATAATTCTCAAGGCTTTTTAGAAGGTACAGCGATTCTTTTAGCCTGTGCAGTTTTAGGTGTTTTTTTGGCGTATCTGCTTGTTCGATAATTTTGGGCGTGTTATAATAAAAGAGAAATAGATTGGGGTAAGGGAAAATGTTTAATCAAATGGATGCACATTTTAAAGTTGATTTAACCAATGCCAAAAGTAAAAAAGAAGCTATTTTTCAAGGTGAAAAATATCGAATTACTGTGTTAACTGAACGATTAGTTCGTTTAGAGTATAATAAAGATGGCATTTTTTTTGATGATGTAACTGAACAAGTTGTCAATCGTAATTTTCCTGTGCCTAATTTTAAGGTAGTACAAGATGAACGTTATTTAGAGATTACAACTTCTTATTTTATGCTTAAATATCAAAAAGAAAAACCTTTTGAAGGCTTAAATATTGAGATTAGTTTATTAAATACAGATAAGGTTTGGAATCCTAAAAATAAAGAGGTTCGTAATTTTAAAACTTCAGGAAGAGGTATTACTTTAGATAAACCAGATTATCAAAAAGGACTTTATTCTGTTGATGGTTTTGTTTCTTTAGATGATAGTCCAAGTATGATTGTTTCAGAAGATGGTTTTTTGATTATGCCTGTGACACCACGGATTGATTGGTATGTCTTCTTATATCGACGTGATTTTGGCCTATGTTTACGAGATTATTTTATGCTTACTGGTTTTCCTGATCTCATTCCTCGTTATGCGTTGGGAATTTGGTGGAATAAGAATGAAATTTATAATTTTCAAGATATTGTTTCTTTAGTAAATTCGTTTAATCGGTATCAAATTCCTTTGTCTATTTTACTATTAGGTGAATTTTGGCATTTGAAGGATGCAAGAGATCTTACAAAGTATAAAACAGGTTATACTTTTAATCGTAATTTGTTTTCTGATCCAGCTCATTTAACGAAATATTTACATGATCGTGGGATTCGGATTGGACTTACTTTGGATCCAGCAGAAGGGATTATGCCTCATGAAGATTATTATGAGGAAATTGCTAAAAATTTGAATTTGGTTGATAAAAGTACGATTCCTTTTAATGTTTTTGATAAATATATTTTAAATAGTTATTTTCATGTGTTATTAAAGCCCTTAGAAGATAAAGGAATTGATTTTTTCTTTATTGATTATAGTAATTTAGATGATTTGTATACGCTTCGTGCATTGACACGTTATCATTATAAAAATTATGATCGAAGTGTGGAAAAACGTGGTCTTGTCATGGCGCGTAATGGGCTTATTGCTTCGCATCATTATCCCGTATTATACAGTGGTAAAACAATGGTTTCATGGAGTACTTTAAACAAACTTCCTTATTTTAATTCCATGGCTGCTAATAAAGGTATTTCGTGGTGGAGTCATGATATTGGAGGCTATGAGTTTGGTATGGAAGAAGCGGAGCTTTATATGCGTTATATTCAGTTTGCTTGTTTTAGTCCGATTTTTCGCTTAGCTTCTAAAGGAGGAAAATATTATAAACGTGAACCATGGAAATGGGATGTTAAAACTTTAAAAATCGTACAAGATTATTGTATGCTTAGACATCGTTTAATTCCTTATTTGTATGCAGAAGCATATAAGTATCATAAAACGGGTTTACCTTTAGTACAACCTTTGTATTATGCGAATCCTAAAATTTATGATGAGCCACTTTATAAAAATGAGTATTATTTTGGGACAGAATTATTAGTCGCGCCGATTACAGAGCGAAAAGACTTAGTCATGAATCGGACGATTGCTCGGATTTATTTGCCAGCTGGTATGTGGTATGATTTTAAAACAGGTAAGAAGTTTCCTGGGGATAAGCATTATGTTACTTTCTTTAAAGATGAAGATTATCCAGTGTTTGCAAAGTCCGGATCAATTATTCCAATGGCTTTTCTAGGTGAGAATCGTAATGATACAAAGCCACCACATGATATGGAAATTCATATT
Organism: uncultured Bacilli bacterium; assembly: GCA_944332105.1. Classification (GTDB taxonomy): domain Bacteria; phylum Bacillota_I; class Bacilli_A; order RF39; family UBA660; genus Ventrenecus. Next base: position 2,227 of record CALVJI010000079.1, on the reverse strand, counting down.
TTTCCTGGCAAAAGTAATATATATCATTTATATGAAGATGATGGAGTATCTCGTTTATATGAACAAGGTTACTTTATAGAAACAGCAATTGATTATAATTATTTACAAAATAATTTTACAGTTATTATTCGACCATTAGAAGGTAAAAGTGGGATTATTGATGATTTTAGAAATTATAAGATTCGTTTCCGTAATACTCGAAAAGCAGATGAAGTTGTTGCCTATTTAGATAAAGATATTATTGGAACAACAAGTTATGTTGAGGATGCTGACTTCATTGTAGAAGTGAAAAATGTAAAGACAACAAGTCAGTTAACTATCAACTGTAAAGGAAAAGATATTGAAATTGATGCAGTTCGTTTAATTAATGAAGATATTGATTCCATTATTAGTGATTTACAAATTAAAACAGAGTTAAAGGAACGCTTAAATCAAATATTATTTAGTGAACAAGATATCAAACATAAAAGAATTGCAATTAAAAAGTTACGAACTTTAGGTTTGGATTCTAAGTTTATTAAAATGTTCATGCGGTTATTAGAATATATTTCTGAAATATAAAAATATTGACTTTTCTCTTTAATTTTTTTAAAATAAAAGACATCAATACATGGGAAGAGTACTTTAAAGTAAACTTTATTAGAGATTTTGTGGTTGGTGAAAACAAAAAAGTTCTTTAAAAGAAAGACACCTATTTAAAATGTAATCGTTTTAGTCGCGTTAAGATTAGAGGGCATAGATTCTATGAATTAAGGTGGTACCGCGGATTTAACAGTTATTCGTCCTTTAGAGGGGGATAACTGTTTTTTTTAGAAGGGAATGGAAAGATGAAAAAAATTTATGTTAAAGATTTAAAGGAATATCTAAATCAAGAAATTTGTTTTAGTGGATTTGTGGATACAATTCGGGATAAGAAATGGGTTTTGTTTGTTATTTTACGAGATAGTACTGGAAAGGTACAGATGACTATTGAAAAATCGGATGAAAAGAATCAAGAGTTTTTGGAATTGTTTAAAGATCTTCATGTTGACAGTACAGTTAAAGTAGAAGGTAAACTTGTTGTAAATGAAGCTGTCAAATTAGGTCAAATGGAAATTATTCCAAGTAAAATTTTAGTTACTTCACAGGCAATGAATTTGCCTTTTGACTATAATAATTTGGAAGGGGTTTCTTTAGATACACGTTTAGATTATCGTTTTTTAGATATGCGTAATGAAAAGAATATTTTAGTACGCCAGATTGAATCTACGATGGTAATGGGAATGCGTGAATATCTTTATCAAAATGATTTTACAGAAATCCATACTCCTAAGCTTATTGGGGCTGCTTCAGAGTCGGGAAGTGAAGTTTTTGAAGTCAAGTATTTTGATCGATCAGCTTATTTAGCACAGTCACCGCAATTTTATAAGCAGATGGCGATGGCGGCAGGTCTTTCTAAAGTATTTGAAGTTGCACCTGCTTTTCGAGCAGAAAATTCGAATACAAACCGTCATGCCACTGAATTTACTTCTTTCGATTTAGAAATGAGTTACATTGATTCTTATGAAGAAGTAATGGATTTGGAAGAAGATCTACTCATTGCTGGATTAACTCGAGTTAAAGAAAGATATGGCGAGATTATCGAAGAAAAATTTGGAACAAAAGTAGTCATTCCTTCTAAACCTTTTCCACGGATTAAATTACAAGATCTCTATCAAGAATTACATACAAGATATGGTTATGTTATTCCAAAAGAAGATATTGGAGACTTGAATGCAGAAGCTGAAAAGTTAACTAGTCGTTTTGCCATGGAAGAATATGGACATGAGTTTATTTTTATTACAGGTTTTGCCGCGACGAAAAGAGCTTTTTATCATATGCGGGATCTAAATGGTGAATTACTTGGCTATGATTTAATTTGGCAGGGTATGGAAATTACTACAGGTGCTCAAAGAGAACACCGGTATGAAGAAATTGTTAAAAATGCTCAAGAAAAAGGGTTAGGAAAAGATGTAGAGTTTTATTTAGAATTCTTTAAATATGGTTGTCCGCCACATGGTGGTTTCGCTATTGGTGTCGATCGTTTAACCTTATTATTATTACAACTTCCAAGTGTTAAGGAAACACAATTTTTGTTTAGAGGACCTAATCGGTTAGAACCATAAGATTTGACTGTTAAACATTAGTTAAAATGTATACGATTTATAATATTGATAACAAACAAAGATGAACTTTGTTTGTAGCAGTA
>CALVJI010000078.1 GCA_944332105.1 uncultured Bacilli bacterium | reverse complement strand
TCTTCATATCTTGTAATAAAATAACAGAACATTTATAATAGAGATAGGTGAAGATAATGAAAAATCAAGTTTTAAATCTTTTAGAAAATATTCATGAAGCCAAGGACTTAATTAGTATTAATGATTTGCTTCATTTAACAACTGCAGAAGAATTAAAGGAACTATCAGATACTCTAGATGAATTAGTGAATGAATATCTTGTTTTTAAAACCAAAAAAGATAAATATATTCTTTTAAAAAATTGTCCGAATTTAAAAATTGGTAAATTCTCAGCTAATAAAAAAGGATTTGGCTTTGTGATTTTAAATAAAGAAGATGATTTATACATTAGCAAAGAAAATATGAACGGGGCGATTCAAGATGATATTGTTCTAGCTGAAGTCATAAAAAAAGGAGTAAAACCAGAAGGCCATATTCTAAGAGTGATCAAGCGAGAACTTCACAATTTAGTAGGAGAAATCATTGAAACAAAAAAAGGCTTAGGCATCAAATTAGATGAAGAAAAATTAGATTTGGAATTAAAAATTGATAAAGAGTCTTTAAAAAATTGTGTTCCAGGCCATAAAGTACTCATAAAATTAGTAAAAGCTTTAGGAAAAAAGCGTTATCTAGCCCAAATAATTAAAATTTTAGGACATAAAGATGATCCAGGAATGGACATTTTAAGTATAGCGTATAAATACCAAATTGATCCAGATTTTGGACCAGAAGTCGCACAAGAACTTGAAGATATCCCAACTACTGTAAAAGAAACAGAACTTCTAAACCGTAAAGATTTAACCAATTGGCAAATTTTTACTATTGATGGCGATCATACGAAAGATATCGATGATGCGATCAGTTTAACTAAAGAAGACGACAATTATATATTAGGGGTTCACATAGCCGACGTTTCAAATTATGTTAAAGAAAACACGGCTCTTGGCGATGCTGCATATGAAAGAGGTACATCAAACTATTTAGCAAACACAGTTATCCCTATGCTACCTCATAAATTATCTAATGGTATTTGTTCTTTAAATGAAGGTGTTATTAGATTAACCATGTCTTGTGTTATGAAAATAACTCCAGCGGGAAAAATAATAGATTATGATATTTTTGAATCTTATATTAAAAGTGCCAAAAAAATGACTTACTCTAAAGTAAATGATATTTTAATGCGCGACATTATTGATCCAGAATATACTCCATTTGTCGACACTTTAAAAGAAATGAATGAACTTGCCCATATTTTACGAAAAGAAAAAATAAGTCGTGGTTACATTGATTTTAATCTAAGTGAGCCAGAAATTATTCAAGATGAAAATGGTGTAGCAATCGATGTTGTAAAAGTCATAAGAGAAGATGGCGAGAAAATGATCGAAGACTTCATGATCGCAGCCAATGAAACCGTTGCAAGTCATATTTATAATATGGATTTGCCATTTATCTACCGTGTGCATGGTGAACCCAAATCTGAAAAAATAGATGATTTTGTCAATTTATTAAAACTCCTTGGTTATCAACTTCAAACGAGAGTAATTGATTTAACGCCAAAAACTATGCAAAGTGTTTTAAAAGAACTAGATGATAAACCAGAATTCGCTATTCTTTCTTCTATGCTCTTACGCAGTATGAAAAAAGCAGAATATTCAAAAGAAAATACGGGCCACTTTGGTCTTGCTTCAAAAGCTTATACTCATTTTACAAGTCCGATTAGAAGATTTCCGGATCTAACTGTGCACCGCCTATTAAAAAAATACTTAGTCGAAAAAGACTTTTCCGTCCAAACCATCGATTATTTAAATAATAACTTAGTAACAATAGCTGAACATTCATCGGAAAGAGAAGTGGCTGCTCAAGAAGCAGAGAGAGATGTAGCTGATATGAAAATGGCTGAATATATGGAAAGTCATATTGGTGAGTGCTATAATGCGATTATTGATTCAGTCACAAGCTATGGCTTTTATGTTGAATTAGATAATTTAGTAGAAGGCCTTGTTCATGTCAATAATTTAAAAGGCGATTACTATGAATATGTGCCTGATTTACTTTCATTGATTGGAAAATCAACGAAGAAAACGTATCGAATCGGAGATAAAGTATATGTTCGTTGTATCAATGCCAACAAAGAAACCGCTTTAATTGATTTTGAAATTGTGGAGGAAAAAGATGGAAGTCAAGAATAAAAAAGCTTATTTTGATTATGAAATTATAAAAGAATTAGAAGCGGGAATTGAACTAGTTGGAACAGAAATAAAAAGTGTTCGTAAAGGCTCAGTAGATTTAAAAGATAGCTTTGTTACGATCAAAAATCGTGAGGCTTTTGTAATTAACATGTATATTGCCAAGTATGAAGAAGGAAATATTTTTAATCATGAAGAAAGAAGAACGAGAAAACTTCTGTTACACAAAGAGGAAATCAAAAGATTAAAAGAAGCCAAAGAAAAAGAAGGAATTAGTATCATTCCTCTTAAAATGTATTTAAAAAACAATAAAGCTAAACTTTTAATTGGGATTGCCAAAGGCAAAAAATTATATGATAAAAGAGAGAGTATTAAAAAAAGAGATTTAGAACGAGAAGCTAGACAATATCGTTAGCATAAATAAAAAACGACCGGTTTTCTGAACAAAACGACCGGTTTTTATAAAAAATATGTATAAATGAAAAACAGAATAATTGCTTTAATGTCTAATAACAACTTAATTGAAGACAATGGCAAGAAAAATTATGTATTTAAAAAGTAAACAATATCTAACTGTTTACTTTTTTTCTGTATCTTTCAATTCTAATTCATATAATTTTTGATAAATAGGGTTGTTGTGCAACAACTCGTAATGAGAACCTTCACCCGCGATTTTTCCATCATCAATCAATAGGAGTCGATCGCTATTAATGACGGTAGATAAACGATGGGCAATAATCAAAATAGTATATTCACCTTGCATATTTTGAATAGACTGTTGAATATCGTGCTGTGTTTCATTATCTAAAGCACTGGTTGCTTCGTCAAATAAAATGATCTCTGTTTTTAAAATTAAAGCTCTAGCTATAGCAAGTCTTTGTCGTTGACCTCCAGATAAAGTGACGCCTCCTTCACCAACGATTGTATCATAACCATCTTTAAGTGTTAGAATAAAATCATGTAGACAAGCTATTTTGCAAGCTGCAATCATTTCTTCCTCTGTTAGATCTTTCTTAATAATAGTAAGATTCTCACGAATACTCATATTAAAGATATAAGGATTTTGACTAATCACAGACATATTTTGACGAATACTTGTTTTATCCAATTGATTTAATGGAATCCCATCAAAAGTAATCATGCCCTCATTAGGCTTATATAAAGCAGAGATTAAATTGAAAATTGTTGATTTACCACTACCACTTTTTCCAACAAACGAAACGGTTTCATTGGGGTGAATTTGAAAGCTAATATTTTTAAGTACTTCTTGTCCCTCTTCATAACTAAAAGATACATTATGAAAAGCAATTTCTCCATTAACTTTATCAATGTGTTTATCTCCAAAAGTTTCCTTTGGATATTTATCTCCTTCTAAAATCTCGAAAATCCGCTCTGCAGCTAATTCAAATTGCTTAATGATATCATAAAAATTTTCCAAATTACTAGAAATACTCAAAATATGTCCACGATAAGAAAGAATAATTAACATTGTCGCGACTTCAAGTTCATTATGGGTAATAAAATAAATTCCTAAAAGCAAAATACCTAAATCTAATAAATCACGTAAATCAGCGTTTAAAAAACGAAACCATGCTTTTGTTCTTGTCCAAGAATAACTAGCTTCTCCGAGTTCCTCGATAACTTGATCAGCTTCTGCTAAAAAACTGTGTTCAGCATTTAATAACTTAATATCCTTTGCCCCCCTTACAAGTTCACTAATAAACCCAGAGGCTTTGTCCTTCTTTTGCTTACGAAACTTATTTTTTTCTTGAATTTTCTTCGCTGCATATTTTTGAGCACAAAACAAAAGAATGACAAACAGTAAATAAAGAAAGAAAATCGTAATATTTAAAAATAAAATACTAAATAAAACACCAATAACTGCGATAAGATAAGTTAAATAATCAATACCTTGAATAAAAATATGTGCTAAAGTATCTGTATCATTACTGGCTCTTTCAATAAAGGTTCCACTAGAGTTAGCTTGTAAAATACCAGTTTCGATTTGCAAAACCTTCCTAGCTACATCAAGTTGAATATTTTTCTTGACGGCATAAAAATATTTATTAATAAAATAGTTATTCACATTCATACAAATATTTCTTAGAATTTCAACGCCAAAAATAATTAAGGTAACACCAAGAAGCTGTTGCCACACCTCATCAGTTAAATAAAGAATTTGTCTTGCTGATAATAAAGGAGCAACAACATCAATCACACACATTAATATGCTACCGATCAAAAAGAAAAATAAATATTTCTTATCTTTTCTCGCATATTGATAGGTCTTTTTCAAGTAACTAAAAATAGTAAAGACTCGACGGTTTGACACTTCTTTTTCCATATAACACTCACTTCCTAAGTCGAATTATACAAAGAAGAGTAGAGATTTTAAAGTCTTTTATTTTTTGCCAAAATATGCTATACTGTTAAGAAATTTATGGCACATTTTGAGTATGCGAAAAATGTGTTATAAATGTAGTGTACCAAATTTCTAAC
>CALVJI010000077.1 GCA_944332105.1 uncultured Bacilli bacterium | reverse complement strand
TCTTCTTTCTTTCATTGTTCCTTTCCTTTCAATCTTTATTATACATTGTCCTTATCTTTTCTGTCTAATTTATTGTAACCGATCCAAAGAAATCTTTAATAAAGTTATGTCGTGTTCTTATTGGACAAACTATATTTTCTGATTTCACTACAACCATTTCTAGAAAACTATTTAAATTTTCTTGTCCTAAATGTGGTTGTAATAACTTTAATTATTCTTTTCACTATAAGTTTGAACGATCCTGTTATTGTTAAAACTATAGTGTACTTTTTATAGAAGCTCTTACTTCTATGGGGTAAGGGGAAGTCTACCCTAAAATGAGTATTTCAACTAAAGTTAATCAAATATTTATATATAAAAATATTTGATTAACAAATTACAAGCAAAATAAATATAATACTTTCCCCTTACATGACTTTTTGTTAGAAATCATAGTACAATTTGAATAGTGATTGATTCTTACATTAAATTGTCAACAAGTTGTAGATAACTTTCCCAATGGCACCATAAGAGTTTAATCTGAATCTTTAGGTGTTTCTGGTAATTTATAAGGGAACATTCAATTTCGTCAAGTTGAATGCCTACCCAATAAATTGTCTTATGGCACTTATTCAGCGACACTTATTCGGGCGAATGAGTGTCATTTTTTATTCCAGAACTTTCACACCAAAAATGTTTGCAAAGATAGCACATTGTTCTCTAGTTAGAAGAGAGCCACGAAGGGCATGTTCACTGAATCTAATATTGTCAATATTCGAGGTAGTAAAATCTATATTAGCGAGATTTGTATCTAAAAAATCTGTTTTAGATATGTCGGTATACAAGAATTCTACCTTTGTAAATTTACAGGCCATAAAAGAACTTTCTTGACCTATCGATTCCTTAAAACTTACGCTTGTTAAAGTTGCTTCATTAAAGTTCGCATATTTAAAATTGCAGTTATCAAAAGAAACATTTTTTAGGCAACCGTTTGCAAAATCTGCACCTATCATCTTACAATTTTTAAATTGAACACGTTCTAAGTAGGCTTTTGTGAAATGAAAGTTTGTAAAATCACATTCTGAAAAAAGAGTATCTTTGATCGTTACTTCGGCAGTATTTAGTTTGCCAAAAGAAATATTTTCAAAAATACTCTCTTCGATATTTACTTCTTCTACTGTATTTTCTTTCAAAATTTTTGCTTGAGTAATTTTGGCATTTTTTATTTTAGAATGAATGTTTTCATCGTTTAAGTTTTGATCCCAAGTTCTTTTTATTTTGGGTTCCATCATACTTCATCACCTCAGAAAAAGAAAATAATATCTTTAATTGTTATATAGATCATTAAGATCATTAAAAGAGCGAAGCCAATTAAATTTATGATGTTTTCAACGTTAGGGTTAACTGGACTGCCTTTTATTTTTTCAATAATTAAGAATAAAACATGACCTCCGTCAAAAGCTGGGAAAGGTAAAATGTTAATGAAGCCGACGTTGATAGATAGGAAAGCTGTAATATAAATTAATTGTTGAATACCATATTGTACACTTTGATCAATTACTTTATAAATACCGACTGGTCCAGATAAACTTTGAACAGATAATTGCCCACTGATTAAACCCCAGACAGTTATAGCCATAGAATGAATCACATTTACAAATTTTTCAAAAGCATATTTTATGCATTCCCAAACATTTTTTTCACGTGAATTATCTAATTGAATACCAAAGACTCTGGTTTCGTTTCCTTCATCATCTTTGATAATTTGAGGGATTACTTCGACTGTTTCCGTTGTTCCGTCTTGATGTTTTAAACCAAAGGTATATACATTATCTTTAGTTGTATAATAGAGATAAATTTGTCCCACATCCCATGAAGAAAATTCATGACCATTAATACTTGTAATGATATCTCCTTCTAAAATACCAGCTGATGCTGCAGCACTATCTTCCGTAACCGCGGCAATTTTAGGAGTACTACTCGTCGGTCCCCAGATACAAGCAAGTAAGAAAAGCAAAAGAATCGCTAATACGAAGTTATTAAAGACACCGGCACATAAAATGGCTATCCGTTGATACCAAGGACGATTGCACATAAATTGTTCTTTTTTTACTTTTTCATCGTCTTCCCCTACTTCACCTGCCATTTGGACGAAGCCACCAATTGGTAATGCCCGAAGATTATAAGCAATGCCATCTTTTCCTTTATGTGAAAAAATAACTGGTCCCATCCCAATGGAAAATTCATAAATGAAAACTCCCGATTTTTTGGCAACTATAAAATGCCCAAATTCATGAACTAAAATAATAATTCCTAAAATAAAAATACAAATAAGTAAACTTACTAACCACATGAGTAATCATCCTCTCTATAAAAAGTTTAAAAGTAGAATATAAGCTAAAATAACAAATATCATACTGTCAAACCGATCTAAAATTCCACCATGACCAGGAATTAAATTTGAAAAGTCTTTAATTTCGTTTTCTCTTTTTACTTTACTAAAGAATAAATCTCCTAGTTGAGCCACGAAAGACAAGAGCAAACTAATTATAAAAATTAAAAAAATAGAAGATGTATTAATACAAAAGTAATAGTAAATTGTTGGAATAACAGAACCCATAATTAAACCGCCAAGAGTTCCTTCAATCGTTTTATTAGGACTAATCGTCGGAGCTAGTTTGTGTTTTCCAATTAAACTACCGACAATAAAGGCAAAGGTATCCGTCATCACGATTAGTAAGAACAAATACACTAAATGATGTAAGCTCATATTTCTTAAAACGATAATGGAATTGAATGTCGTGCCTAATAAAATTATGACTCCAATTAAATAAAAAGCATCTTTCGTCTGGTATTCACCATTTTTATAAGATAGTAATGTAGGTAACAAAAAGACTAAAAACATAAAAGCTAAAACATAATGACTAATGCCAAAGAAAAAGATTTGAGCATCAAACTCATAAAAAACTAGAACAATTAAACATAACATTGCTAGAAGTATAATGCCTGCGGGATATTTGGAATGGCTTTTTTTCAAATCTAACATTTCTTTACATGCTAGTAACGAAATAATCCCTACAGCCAGAGAAAAAGCTCGGCCGCCAGCAATTAAAATTGGAACTAAAATAATAAGCATTACAATTGCACTTAAAAGTCTTTTGATCATATGGATACCTCACTATATAAAGTATACTATTATTCTCTTTTTTATTCAAGCAAATTAAAAGGAAAACAATAGCAGATTTCGCCGAAAAAAAGAAGCCCTGTGGCTTCCTTTCTATATTTTATTATTGAATTGCGTCTTTTAATTTGCTACCAGCTTTAAAGCTTGCAACATTTTTTGCAGGAATTGTAATGGTTTCTTTTGTAGCAGGATTAATTCCTTCTCTTTCAGGACGTTCTTTTTTAGAGAATTTACCAAAACCAATAATGTTTACTTCTCCTTCATCAATAAGTCCTTTCGTAATTCCAGCAAATACAGCATCAACAGCGCGTGAAGCTTCAGCTTTACTCATTTCTGCTTGTTCTGCAACGTAATCTACTAATTCTGTTTTTGTCATTTTTTTGACCTCCCTTTCAATTTATAAGGCTATTACCCTTACATATTAAAGGTAGCAAAAAAATCTGGTAAATGCAAGAAAAAACGGCAAAAATTTACACTTTTTGCCCTAAATTACGAATGCAATTAAGTTACTTGACCCTTTATTGACAATTTTGGTAACCGTTTGACTTAATTTATATCTTGTATTTGGTGGTACCATAGAAAGTTTGGCTTGGATGCCTTCTTTGACTATTACATCTAAGCTACGGCCAAAAATTTCACTTTTCCAAATACTTGAAGGATCTGTTTGATAATCTTTCATTAAGTAATTTATGAGTTCTTTACTTTGAAGTTCAGAGCCAATGATTGGTTCAAAAGTACTTTCGACATCTACTTTTAACATGTGAATACTGCTAGCAACAGCTTTTAGTTTTACACCATAGCGATTTCCTTGTTTAATAATTTCAGGAGTATTTAATTTCATATCTTTAAGAGTTGGATAAACGATACCATAACCTGTACTTTGTGCCATTTTTAAAGCATCTTTTAAATTATCTAATTCTTCTTTTCCTTCAGCATAGGTTGTAAATACTTTTAAAAGTCCAGCTTTACTCGTCGCGGCATCACCAACTAAGCTTTTTAATACGTTTTGATAGAGTTCATCACTACTTTCTAAGCGAATATGTACAATGCCACTGGCGGTATCTAATTCACTGATGAAAGCTTTATTAATAATTTCAGAATCGGTAAAGTGATTAATAATTTCTTCGACATCTCGAACTTTATTAACACTTGTTACACTCTCTCTAATTTTATCTAAATAATATTTTTTAATATCATGTGTATTAGGTAGGACATGTACCCATTCTGGCATGTCAATCGCAATGTCTAAAATTGGAAATTCATATAACGCTTCTTTTAGTATTTCTAAAATTTCTGGCTCTTCTAATTGTTCGACATTCATTGGTAAAACTGGAACGTTATAAGTATTTTTTAAATTATCAGCTAAGCTACGTGTATCTTCGCTGTTTGGCTTACTACTATTTAATACAATAATGAATGGTTTACCAATACTTAATAATTCACCAATTACTTTTTCCTCTGCATCTAAGTAATCATTCCTTTTTAATTCTCCAAATGAGCCATCGGTTGTGACGACAATACCAATAGTTGCATGATCTTTGATTACTTTTTCCGTTCCTATTTCAGCAGCTT
>CALVJI010000076.1 GCA_944332105.1 uncultured Bacilli bacterium | reverse complement strand
AAATATAACAAAAAAAAGAAGTGAAAGATGTCGAAATATTAGACTTCACTTTTTTTAATTAAGTAGATTTTTTTATTTTTATAAAAAGCATAGAAGATATCTTTAATGGTTAAATTCTTTTTAGCGAGCTCTTCTTTTAGCCATAATTTATTTTTATGAATAAAATCTAAAGTTTTTTTGTTGATCTCGCCATCTAATATTAATGGCATTGGATAGGAAGAACGAATTCTAAAGGGACGATACGGAAAAATGGAAAGCTTACCATTCGGTTCTAGAAAGGCATATTCGATCTCTTTAATATCATGTAAGCTTTTTTGACGCATGCTTAAGAGTAAATCGTCCATGCTATAACGTTGACGAATCATTTCTTTGTAATTTACTTTGCCATTACAAATGATGAGGGATGGTTTTCCGCCAAAAAAAGTTCTAAATGTTCGTGATTTTATACTGATGTATGCAAGGAATATTTCTAATAATCCTAAAAGACTTAAAGGAATAATTGTTTGCCATAAACTTTTATCGATATTTTCAATGGAAATGGCTACTAATTCGGCAATTAAAATTGACACGATTAAATCAATAATTCCTAATTGACCAATTTCTCTTTTGCCCATTAAACGGTATAATAGGACAATGAAAAAGTAAAAGAAAATTGTTCTAAAAATCACACTTAGTAATTCACCCATATCAATCACCTACTTTTATTATGAGCACGATTCTATTTTTTTAATCATTTTCATATGGTTTAATAGGTGATTTTATGAAAACATTCAAAAAGTATGGAAAAACAATGGGAATTTTTTTAGTAGTCGTTTTTCTTTTATTAGTAATCTTAACTTTTTTTAATATAGGAAATATCTTGTATACAAAAAGTACGGATACGATTATTTTAGTTGGAATGATTCTTTTCTTTGCTATTATTGGGTTTGAATACGGCAAAAAAGCCCAAGCTAAAGGTTATTTAGAAGGGCTTAAAATTGGGGCCTCTTTAATTTTGTTACTGATCGTTATTAATTTGCTGTTTTATCAAACAGGTTTTTCAATCGCGCGGTTTATATATTATTTGGTTCTTATTTTATCTAGTACTCTTGGAAGTATGATCGGTATTAATCGGAAGCGGTAAATATTTAGACGGCAACAAATGTGTAGGTGTTATCTTTAATCTCCACATAGCTTTCGTGGGAATAGTACATCTTGGTTTTTGGATTTACCTCTTCTTTGGCGTAGCCTAAATTAATTAAGGTACCTAAAGTAATACGACTTTCTTTACACACATCACTCCAAACGCATGCTTGTGCGCCTTCGATAATTCTTTTTTCAGTAACGGTAAAACTTCTTTGTAAATGGATTTCGGAAACTTTGTAAATCGTCATGCCAATTAAAAGAACGACAATGACTAGAAATGTAAAAAGGAGGCTTGTTTTATTGTTGATGATGCCCATAGTAATCCTTTATAAATTGTTCCCGAAATTCTAAAATTTGATCATTTTTAATAGCAGTTCTTATTTCTTCCATTAGATGGACTAAGTAACGAATATTATGAATAGAAAGAAGACGTGCGCCAAAGGTTTCTTTCGTATCAATTAGATGTTTAATATAGGCTTTGGTGTAATGTTTGCAAGCATAGCAATCACACTCTGTACTAATCGGTGTAAAATCTTTTTTATAACGAGCATTTTTTATATTGATTTTACCATATTTTGTTAAGGCATGCCCATGACGAGCTAGACGGGTTGGCGAGACACAGTCAAAAAGATCGATGCCCCGAATCACCCCTTCAACTAAGTCGATTGGCTCTCCGATACCCATGGCATATCTTAGTTTATCTTCGGGTAAATAATTGGTTGAATAGGTAAATGCTTTATACATATCTTCTTTGGATTCATGATCATTTGCTACGCCGCCAACGGCATAGCCATCAAAATTCATTTTAACTAATTCTTCGGCACTCATTTTACGAAGATCTTCATAAGCACCACCTTGAACAATACCAAATAATAAGGCATTTTCTCCTTTAAAAACATCTTTTCCCCGTTTTGCCCAACGCAAGGTTCTCTCGACACTTTGTTTTAAGTATTCATAAGAAGCACTGGCAGGAGGACACTCATCAAAACTCATGATAATATCACTCCCTAAGTTTTCTTGAATTTGAATACTTTTTTCAGGAGTTAAAAATAAGGCATCTCCATTATATTGATTTTTAAAGTGTACCCCTTCTTCTGTTATATCTTTGGGATTGGCTAACGAAAAAACTTGAAATCCTCCTGAATCGGTCAAAATAGGTCCATCATAGTTCATGAATTTGTGTAAACCGCCAGCTTCTTTAATTACTTCATCGCCAGGGCGAAGCCATAAATGATAGGTATTGGCTAGAATGATGCCTGAGGCCGTCTCTTTTACTTCTTCGGGACTTAACGTTTTCACTGTCGCTTGTGTTCCAACTGGCATGAACATAGGTGTCTCATAGACTTTGCCATTGTAAGTAATTTTACCTAAGCGTGCTTTCGTGTTTTTGGATGTTTTTATTAAATCAAATGTAACCATAAATTCACTTCCTATGAACATTATATCATGCTTTTGTTATTTTTTACTTGTTTTTTTCGGCAAAATCTTGTAGTATATACTAATGAAAAAAAAGGAGGCGAAAGAAATGAACGAAAAAGCATCTATTGCAATGGAAAAAGCAAAGAGACAAAAAGAAGCAGAATTTTTAAGAAAAGTTCGGGCAATGGCAGCAAAAGCTCCTAATCAAATCCTCGAAGGAGAAAGAAAAGAAGCTTTTTTAAATCAAATGGTTGATCATGCTGATTTAGAACAACATATGGCTGAAAAGCGGGGTCGATTAGGTCGATGAAAGAAAAGACACAAAAAATAGAACCTGTAGTTGTAGTTTTTGATATGGGTAAGTTTTATCTTTATCAAAATGATACTCTTTCTATAATGCCAACGACTCACTGGCTTTCTTTAGAAGGCAAGCAAAATATTGTATTCGGTAGTGTTTTATATATAGATGGTCTAAGAAAAGTACGTGATGTACATTCTAAAGTGACTGGTCCTTTAAGTAAAATTAAAGCTACTGAAACAGAAGTTGTTGTTTTTGAAGAGCATAAGAGCTTACCATGGCGTTTTGATGTCAATGGACAAGTGCTTAATAACGCAGCTTTTACTGAAAAAGACATTGCTTATTTAAGCGCAATGTATGGTTTAGGAAATAATTATCAAAATAATTTAGATAATTATAATACTCGTGTTTCTACAAAACGGGAAGTCAGAACTATTGCTAAGTCATCATTTAAAAAGAACTTATAGAAGATTTTTTCTATAAGTCTTTTTTTATGAACATGGCATCTCCAAAGGAAAAGAAACGATACTCTTTTTTGATAGCTTCTTCATAGGCATGTAAGATTTTTTCTTTGGAAGAAAAGGCACTTACAAGCATGACTAAGGTACTTTTTGGTAAGTGAAAATTGGTAATTAAACAATCAATTGCTTGAAATTCAAAACCGGGATAGATAAAAATATCCGTATTACCATGGCAAGCTTTAAATTCATGATAGGTATGCATAATAGTTTCAAGTGTTCTTGTTGAAGTAGTACCAACTGCTATAATTCTTCTCTTTTCTTTTTTGGCTTGATTTAGAATATCCGCGGTTTCTTCACTCATTTCATAAAATTCACTATGCATATGGTGTTTTGTTACATCTTCCACTTCGACTGGTCTGAATGTTCCTAAGCCAACATGTAAAGTTACATTTGTAATAATGATTCCTTTTTCCTTAATTTTTTTTAATAGTTCTTCTGTAAAATGAAGCCCTGCTGTTGGAGCTGCTGCGCTTCCTACATTCTTTGCATAAACCGTTTGATAACGATTTTTATCTTCTAATTTTTCGTGAATATAAGGAGGTAATGGCATCTCGCCAAGTTTATCTAAGATTTCTAAAAAAATTCCTTGATAATTAAATTTTACATGAACAATCCCTTCACTCATTTTTTCTGTAACGGCTGCTTCTAATAATCCGTTACCAAAGAAAATTTTCGTTCCTACGTGCAATCTTTTAAACGGTCTAGAAAGACATTCCCATTCATCGTTACCTAATTCTTTTAAAAGAAGAAGTTCGATTACCGCTTTGGTTTCTTCTTTTTCGCCAATTAATCTTGCTGGTATAACTTTTGTATCATTAATTACTAAAACATCTCCTGGAACTAAGTAGTCAACAATGTCTGTAAAATGTTTATGTTCAATTTCTCCAATATCTCGATCCATGACTAAAAGTCTTGATGAAGATCGATCTTTTAATGGCGTTTGAGCAATCAATTCTTCTGGTAAATCATAATTGAAATCTTCTGTACTCATTTTAACGCTTCCTCTCTAGTAATTTCTTTATATATTTCGTTATGAATATCTTCGATATTTCGAAGTTGATTTTTAAATGTGCAATTAATTATACAATAATGATATATCTCTACAAGCTCCTGATAGATTTCTAAAGATTTTTGTAAATGTTTTCTATTTTTTTCGGCTTTATCCAAATTTCCTCTTTGTTTTAATAGATCACAAGATATTTCAATCGGAACATATAGAAAAAAAATTTTGTCTGGTTTAGGTAACTTTAAAATTTCATATTCTAAATACTCTATATCTTGATAAAATTTTTTTCTTGAACTTTTGTCATTAATTTTACTACCTTGATGTGCCATACTAGATGATGTATAACGATTTAAAATAATATAATCGTTATTTTCTATTGCGTAATTTAACGATCCTAGATGAAATCGTCTATCCGCAGCATAATACAAACTTGTAACATATGGATCTAACGAGCTAATATCTTTAAAATAAGATTTTCCAATACTTGGTATTCCTAATAAAGGTCCTCCAATAATTTTTCCAGTTTCT
>CALVJI010000075.1 GCA_944332105.1 uncultured Bacilli bacterium | reverse complement strand
GCAAGTAGTAAAATGCAAAAAAACTAGATTTTATCTAGGATTGCGAGGAATTTTATTTCAAAACTGTCAAACTAGGGGCAAACATTTATTTGCTTTACAACTTCACAAAATCTGTTGAAAAGAACAAGAAAAAAAGATATAATGTATATATCAAAGCAATTTGATTATAATTTTAATGGATACATCTGAACTGAAGATCAGATGCTATCCCCTTGTTGTTTAAGATAGGCACCTGAATACAACAATGTTGTTTCAGATGCTTTTTTTATTTAAATAATAGTACGAATACTAAAACAAATAAAAGTAATATTATTAAATATTGAGATTGTTCTCTTTTACTCATAATATCACACCCTTTCTATTCTTTTTTAGAAAGGGACCGCATCTGAATTTCAAATGTATCCAATATCATTATAACGAACATTTATTCGCTTTGCAACTTCATTACATTTTGTAACCAACTTAATGAATTATCTTTGCATTAAAAAAAAGAAGCGAATTCCTTCCCTTCTTTCTAATATACAAATTTTTCTTATAGTTTTTAGAAGCGTCCGCCTCCGCCGCCTCCGCCGCCGAAGCCGCCACCGGAAGAGAAGCCTCCGCCTCCACCAGAACCGCTAGACCAACTAGATCCTCCTGATGAACCAAAGCCAGATGAACCAGAAGATGGAATATGATTACTCATTCGTGCACTACGCATTGAATGTCTAATCGAACTAGAAACAAATGCAAAATCATTTAAAATAAATGGATCAAACATTGGTGGATCTTGAAATTCCTTAATTCGCATTTTCATAGCTTCCGATACTACATCAGCGCATCCTAAAGCACAAGCATACACTAAATATTTCCCCCATAAAGAAGCTTCAGGCAATTCTTTTTCATCTAATCGTCCAAAATCCATTAAAAAGTTTTTAAATGCCTTCCATTTAGCATATTCCAAAGCTCCCTTTTCTGTTCGTTCTTTAAGAGTTTGCAAGTAAATAATCAAAATCAAAGCCAAAATAATCTGGGCAATATAGAAATAAATTCCTGTAAAAATAAAATGATTTTGAGCTAAAATTTGAATAATACGAAAAGCAGCAATAATAATCGCAACATAAGAAAAGAAACGTGCAAAAGTTTTCAAGCTATGATCTTTTGTTCTTTTAACTTGTGCCACCACTGTCAAAGTACTTTTATTTAAAAATAGTGCAAGCGAAACTACCATTATAACCATTATTAAAATAGACGAAACATTTAAAAAATAAAGGACAACCATTGCTACAAAAAGAAATATTGGAAAATATGGATGAGCCATTTTAGCCACTTTCATTGTTTTCTTTGTATCAGACTCATAAAATTCTTCTTGTAAAGCTTCTTCTAACATTTTTTCCTGAGCAGTTTGCCATTTTTTAGCAGCATCCAAAGATCGAGATACTCTTGCTTTTAATTCTTGTAAGGTTACCGAAGGAGCGCCATTAAATAAAAACTTAACGATTGCTGCCTCCTTAGGATTCGCATCCGCTTTAAACATTGGATTTTTCTCTAAAATCACATCGGTTTTTTTATCATTTTGCTTAATTGTAATTTTCTTTTGATAAGCCAAATATAAAATTTCTGAAGTCATAGCATTGTCTGTTAGGCTTCTTTTAAAAAGATACTCTACAGTAGATGGTGAACAAGAACTTGGGAAATCTCGCATATATTTATGTGGGAAATTTGCTTTATTTTTTTTATGAAAAGTATAATACACAAAAATTCCTAATCCCAGTAAAGCTACAGTAATTAATGCCATTAATTCCATATTACGTCTATTCGCAGTTTCTTCGACTCTCACTAATTCTGCACGAACTGGTTCCAATTCAGCTAATAATTCATTCTGTAAAGTTTTGTTTTCTAAAATCATTACAGCATCCAAAGCTTTTTTATACCATGAATAACTTCTAAATTGAACTGCATCATTAGTAAACATGCGAGCCTCTTTTTCTTCTTGATTAATAACTAAAAGCAGTAAATCATCTAATTTCGATTCCAAATCTTGCTTAATTGTTGCATCAGTTATTAACAAAACAATATCTCTAGCCTTTTCATAGCAATCACGTGTTTGATCGCTTTCTTCACAATACGCAATTTGATTATATGCATTTGCAGTATTCTGATATTCTTGTTGTTCACGTTCATAATTAGCTTGATTTGCCTTATCTTCTTCATAATTCAAAATCTTTGGCATCGCCACTACATTAGTTTTTTTAAAAGAATATGGTACAACATCTTTATCAAAAACCGCGCGCATATCTACTGCCGTATATGCTCGAACATTATGGACTTCAGCTGTCAAAGTATCTAACCCACTTTTACGAACTACACCATTCAACGGTCCATGAGCCCATACTCGAAACTCATTTTGATTATTTGGAAAAGTAATTTGTACTTTTAAAGTACCAATCGATTCCCGTAGATCAGAACCAATAACATTCCAAAAAAGTTCAGCCACGTCTTCATGCACAACAGCCATATTTTTTAAAGTATATTTAATATAAAATGCTTCGTTTTCATCATCTGGCAAAAAAATACGCACCGTAGAACCATCCAAAGAAGAAGAAATTGTATATACTCCATAATCGCCTGCTTCAGCACTTGAAACATTGCGAAACAAAGTACCATCTATATTTTGAAAATCAAAATTTTCATCAATTGGTAAAGCCCGAACCTCTTCTATTTTTAATCCACTACCGTTGTGAATCGCACTACCACCATAATAATCTAACTCTGGACGAAATTCATACAAATCATCATTTTTATATAAGATCTCCCTATCCATTCCATTGAATTCACCATTTAAATAAAAATATTCTTCAACGGTCACATCACCATTATTTTCTACAGTAGCCTGCACAAAAAAATTTTCAATACCATCTTTCGCTTGCACTCCTAATGGTAACAAAAGTAAAAATGCAAACAACAACTTTAAACTAAACTTTCTCATTAAACTCACCTATCTAAAAAAAATTATACCACATAAATACGCAAACAGAAAAAAAACAAGACTATTTTGTCTTGCGATATTGAATATGATAGGTAATTTGTAATAAAAGCTTCAAAGGCAAAAACCTCGAAAAAAACAAACCGATCTTCATCGTTAAGGTAGGTACAATAATAAGCTGTTTTTGAAACATTTTCTTAATCGCGTACTTCGCGACATAAAAACTATTAGCACCATCTACTGTAAACTTGCCCTGCGCTACTTTATTAAATTCCGTATTAACAGGTCCTGGACACAAAGCACTGATAACTACCGGACTTTTCATCTGGCGTAATTCCTCATAAATAGCCATGGTTAACTTTAAAACATAATTTTTAGTAGCATAGTAAGTAGCAAGCCTTGGTCCTGCTAAAAAACCCGCGCTACTACAAACATTGAGGATATAACCTCCACCATCTTTTTGCATTTTTTGTAAAAAAAGTTTCGTTAAAACATGATAAGCCACCACATTTAAATCAATCATTTCTAATTCTCGTTCTAAATCTGTTTTTAAAAACTCCCCAAATAACCCAAAACCGGCATTATTAATAAAAATATCAATTTTCTTATCTTTTACATGATTATATAACTCATCCAAGTTTTTTCTTTCCAAAAGATCCAATACAAGAATCTCTACTTTAACGTCTAATTCTTTCTGTAATTCCTCTAATCGCTCTTTCCTTCTTGCAACTAAGATTAAATCAATATGTAAAGAGGCTAAATAACGAACCATGTCTCTTCCAATCCCACTACTAGCACCCGTAATTAATGCAACCATAAATATTCCTCCTGTCTTTAGTATAACGCACTTCCCCCAAAATCATGTAAAGAAAAAAGACTGTATTTACAGTCCTTAATCTTCATATTCACAAGTATATTCAAATAAAGTATCAATTTCTGATTCTGTAGTTGGGAAAGTATCCAATCCCATATCTTCAGCTATTTCTTCAGGTGTCATTTCCATACTTACTTCTACAGTTAAACCTTCTTCATCGGTATAGAATTCCCCTTCAAGGCCATCAAAAGTATTGCTATTTGTAATTTCAGCTACAGCTTCATTATAAAGAGTTGCATCTTCAAAAACATAAGTTATATTTTTATGAATATTATATAATTCACCACGGCTCGTAATTCCTAACCGATAATAACCACTAATTTCAGCATCTAATGAAGAAGTAAAGTCGTTTTCACAAATCATGTACGTTTGAGGTGCATTATTTGTAACAATTAATGTAGCAACTACTGGTGTCGTATTTTCATATTCATCACTCGCTAAGATATTAATCTCAAATTCACCTTCAGTACTAGTATCCACTTCACCATCAACAAATTCAAAAGTAACCTCAGAAGCATCATCTATACTACTAATAAAATCCTCTGGCAAAACTCCTGTATTAGGAGCCACAATCACTTCATTAACTTCAATTGCAGGAGCAGTTGTATCTAAAACTTCAACGGTTTGAGTTCCTGTTGATAAATTGCCACAAGTGACACTATATTCATATGTACCAACTGTATTTGTATCTAAATTTGTCGTTAGAGTACAAGCATTTAAATCAACATCTCCACTTGCCCGTACAAAGAAACGTGCTTCTTCCGTTAAAACTGTACCAAGTTCTACAGTTGTTAAAGTTGGAGTAATAGAAGCTTGTGTTTTGGTTTCGCTTGTATTCAAGAAATAATAAATTCCAAAACCAATCGCAGCAATTAAAACAACAATTAAAAGAATTAAAATAGGCATGCTAATTTTAGGTTTCTTCTTATCCTTCTTTCCTGGATCTGTTGGTACAGAAGGAGGAACAGGTACACCACCAATCATTCCAATATTATTATTTGGATTAGGAGGTGCAACCGGTGGAACCATTCCATTCATAGCCTCTTGATTCATCGGTTGTCCCATAGGAGACGTTGAACCAACATTACTAGGATTCATCACCGTCTGCGCATTTAAAGTTGTTGCTTCAAGCGGAGTTGCCACTGGTGGAGGCTCTGGTGCATTAGTTACTGGTGTAACCACCCCTGCTGGTTGCAAATTAATACTCTCTGGAGCTGGATTAACCGCTGCAGGCCCAGGATTAACTGGTTCACTTGGCATCGGCGCTGGTTGAGCTTGTGGAGCCCCTTGTCCATTATAAGCCGGGTTAACAGTTTCCATACCATTATTTACAGGCATCGTAGGATTAGGAGGTACAGGAACACCGCCATTAGGTGTCATATTTGTACCATTTGAATTAAAATTATTTGTTTCATTATTCATATTTCTACCCTCTTATTCTAATTATATGACTATTATACTAAGTTTTTTTCATAAAGTCAAAAAAAAATTAGAATAGATTTCTCTATTCTAAGCATTTCGTATTCTATTGATATAAGAATGAATTTTTGTTGACCATGTA
>CALVJI010000074.1 GCA_944332105.1 uncultured Bacilli bacterium | reverse complement strand
TACATATTTTTTCCAACTTCACCAAGTCCACCTAAAGCAACGATAGACGTGATGTCTTTATTATTTTGCATAAAATCTCCTTTCAAAAAATAAAAAAATAAAGTTGTTTCGCTTCAAAAATTATAGCGCAAAAAATTGAATTTGTCCAGTTTTTATGTTAGACTCTTAGTAGGTGATGCTTATGATGTCCAAAAAGGGGTTTACGTTAGTTGAGTTAATGGCTGTTATTATTATTTTAGGAATTCTAGCAACTTTAGCCGGAACTGCAGTAATGAGTATTATGTCTAAATCACAAGATGAGCTATTGCAAGAACAAATTAAAGGCTTAGGGGATGCTGCTGTAACCTATGTTATAGCTGAAAAAGTATATTTAGAAAGTTGTCCAAGTACTTTTAATCCAGCTAGTCCTACGAACAGTGATTGTTATGAAAGAGTAACAGTTAGAGAATTAGTATCATCAAAAACATTTGAAAATAACAATAGCTTATGTGATGAAAATAAAACGATTATTGTCTATCGCGATAGTATTGGTGAGTTACTTTCTTATGTACCAGAAAACACATGTAGTTATTAAAAAAGGAGAATCGTATGGGAATATTTGATAAATTTAAAAAAATCGTCAGTAAAAAAGAATCAAAAGAGGAAAAAGAACGTGTCGAGACATATGAAAAAGGTTTAGAAAAAACCCGTCAAGAATTTGTCTCAAATCTAAGTCGTCTAGGAATTAAATACACGAAAGTAAATGAAGAATATTTTGAAGAATTAGAAAATCTACTTATTATGGCCGATATTGGTGTAAATACAGTTTTTAAATTTATGGATCGAATCCGTGATCGGGTAAAAAAAGAGAATATTACAGATACCAATTATTTAAATGAAGTAATCGTCGATGAATTATTCATTATTTATGTTAACAACGAATCCTTATCAGACAAAATAGAATGGGCACAAAGTGGTCCAACGGTTATTTTAATGGTTGGTGTAAATGGTGTAGGTAAAACAACTACCATTGCAAAACTTGCCTATAAATATCATGAAGAAGGAAAAAAAGTGATGATGATTGCCGCGGATACTTTCCGGGCTGGGGCTGTTCCACAACTAAAAATATGGGCTGATAAAACTGATTCTTTATTCTTTGGCAAAGAAAATACAGATCCATCTGGCGTAATCTATGATGGCCTAGAAATAGCTAAAAAAGAAAATGTCGATATCGTTTTAATTGATACCGCAGGCCGTTTACAAAACAAAGTAAATTTAATGAAAGAGTTAGAAAAAATGAATAAAGTAATTGGCCGTATCATTCCCGGTGCTCCTCATGAAACTCTCCTTGTGATCGATGCGACAACTGGTCAAAACGGCATTGTTCAAGCGGAAAGTTTCAAAGAAATTACCAATATTACGGGTATTGTGTTAACCAAACTTGATGGTACAGCAAAAGGGGGTATTGTCCTAGCGATTAAAGAAAGTGTCGGCATTCCAGTTAAGTTCATTGGTTTAGGAGAAAAAATGACCGACCTACAAGTCTTTGATATTGAAGCGTATATCTATGGACTATTTAAGGACATGATCGGCCATGAATAAGGTTTTATATTTTAATACTTTATTCACTATTTATGCTGAGCTATTAACTAAAAAAGAACAAAACATTTTTTCGTTATATTATGAAGAAAATCTTTCATTAAGTGAAATTGCGGAAAATTTAAAAATATCAAGAAGTGCTGTTTATAATACAGTAAAAATTGTGGAAAGAAAATTAGAAAATTATGAACAAAAATTAAGAGTTTCAGCAAAAAATGAGTTACTTAAAGAAGTAATAGAAGAACCAATAAAAGAAAAATTAAAACAAGAAATACAAAAGATCTTAGAATAGGAAAGGAGTCTTATTATGTTTGAATATATGGGAGATCGTTTAAGTAAAGCAATTAAAAATATTCGCGGCATGGGGCGAATTACAGAAGAAAATATTAATGAAGCCATGCGTGAAATTAGAATGGCTTTACTAGAAGCAGACGTAAACTACCAAGTAGTGAAAGAATTTGTAAATAATGTTAAAGAAAAAGCTTTAGGAATGGAAGTAGGCAAAAATTTAAAGCCAGATGAACTTTTCATAAAACTAGTGAAAGATGAATTAATTTCTTTACTAGGAAGTGAAGTAGCTCCTTTAGAAACGAAAAAAAATCCAACGATTCTTTTATTAGTAGGTTTACAAGGCTCTGGTAAAACAACAACTGCCGGCAAACTAGCGAATTACTTGCGGAAAAAAGAAAGTAAGCATCCATTACTCGTAGCCTGTGATGTCTATCGTCCCGCAGCTATTGATCAATTAAAAGAGATTGGAAGTAGCTTAAACATTCCTGTTTTTGAAGAAGGCAAGAAAAATCCAGTGGATATTGTAAAAGATGCTCTTGCATTTGCTAAAGAAAACAAAAATGATTATATTATCATTGATACGGCAGGACGTTTACATATCGATGATAACTTAATGAAAGAGTTACAGGACATTAGTGACTTTGTTCATCCAGATGAAATTTTGCTTGTAATTGATGCGATGATGGGACAAGATGCTATTCATGTGATTGAAGGCTTTAATGATGCTTTAAAATTAACAGGTTGCATCTTAACCAAATTAGATGGAAATACCAAAGGTGGTGTTGCTCTTTCTGTCCGACATCTAACCAATGTTCCAATAAAATTTGTTGGTGATTCAGAAAAATTAGATGGGTTATCCGCTTTTTATCCTGAAAGAATGGCCGAACGAATTTTGGATATGGGCGATATCATGGGAATTGCTGAAAAAGTAGAAGGTATCATTTCTGAAGATGAAGCCAAAGATCAAATGAAAAAAATGCAATCAGGCAAATATGACTTAGAAGATTTTTTAACGAACTTAAAACAAATAAAAAAACTAGGTCCTTTAGAAAACATTTTAAAAATGTTACCAGGTATGCGTAAGATGGGTTTAAATAATGTGGAGATTGATCCTAAACAGATGGCTCATGTCGAAGCAATCATCTTATCGATGACTCCATATGAAAGAAGACACCCCGATATCTTAAAAGCCAGTCGAAAACAACGTATTGCCAAAGGATCAGGCCGTAGTGTGGAAGAAATTAATCGCTTATTAAAACAATTTGAAGAAATGAAAAAAATGATGAAAATGATGCAAAATGGTAATTTAAAATTACCGTTCTAAAAAGGAGTTTGTTATGAAAAAAGTATGGATGTTTCTAATTATGTTTTTCTTTATGTTACCGGTTACTCATGCGGCAACATTAAATGATATTTCAAACTGTGAACAATCCTCTAGTGATCCGACTCTTCAAGTATGTACTTTTGCATTCCGAGCAGATGGGGAAATTACTTATAATATGAATCGCTTAGTTTTAACTCTAACTAATGTTATTTTAAAAGAAATTGAATTAGGTGATGATTGGTATTATGAACAAACAGGTGAGAATGAATACACTTTTCAAACAAGTAAAGATACCCTAACTGGCGATGTCTTAATGGCTCGCATTACTTTCCAAAAGATTGAGGCTGCAGAAGATTGTCATATTAGATATCAATGTAATTGGCAAAAAATAGATCGTACTTGCACGATTTATCAAGGAAATTACTATGGATTAAATGGGCGAATAGTCGATGCCTTAACCTACCAAAAAGAGTGTGAGAAACCAGCATGTTTCAAATACAGTGACGGCACATTCTCTGGCCCCGATGGTAGCATTATATCGGAGCTAGAATATCAAAAACAATGTGAAAAACCTGCATGCTACGAATATAGTGATGGCACGTTTTCTGGTCCAGACGGCAATCTTATTTCAGAACTAGAATACGAAAAGCAATGTAAAACACATAAATGTGAAATCTTAAGTGATGGTACAAGATACGGTATAAACGGAAACATAGTGGATGCTCTAACTTATCAAAAAGAATGTGAAAAACCTGCGTGCTACGAATATAGTGATGGTACATTCTCCGGTCCAGACGGCAATCTTATTTCAGAACTAGAATACGAAAAACAATGTAAAGAACACAAATGTGAAATCTTAAGTGATGGTACAAGATACGGTATAAACGGAAACATAGTGGATGCTCTAACTTATCAAAAAGAATGTGAAAAACCTGCGTGCTACGAATATAGTGATGGTACATTCTCCGGTCCAGACGGCAATCTTATTTCAGAACTAGAATACGAAAAACAATGTAAAGAACACAAATGTGAAATCTTAAGTGATGGTACAAGATACGGTATAAGCGGAAACATAGTGGATGCTCTAACTTATCAAAAAGAATGTGAAAAACCTGTATGCTACGAATATAGTGATGGCACATATTCTGGTCCAGATGGTAATCTTATTTCTAAATTAGAATATGAAAAACAATGTAAAGTTCATAAATGTACAATTTTAAGTGATGGAACTCGTTACGGTTTAGATGGTACAGTCGTAGATGAAACAACCTATCAAAAAGAGTGTGGAATAAATATTTGTAAAATCATCGATGGCACCTATTTTGGTATTGATGGCGAAGAAGTAACCCAAGAAGAATATGCTTCTATGTGTGATGAAGAAAAACATTACTGTGAGATCATTGATGATGTATATTATGGTCGCGATGGCACTGAAATTACCGCTTTAGAATATCAAAAAACTTGTCAAAAAAACTACTGTGTAGCCCTAGAAGATGGCACTTATTATGATCGCGATGGCAATATTGTTTCCAAAGATGAATATAATAAGTCATGTCAAGTAGTGGTCGAAAATCCTCAAACAGGAGGAAATCATCTTCCTATTTTCTTAATTATCCTTCTTCTAGTAAGTGGCATAGGTATTTACTTATATGTAAAGAAAAACAGTAAATTTTCCCATATTTCTTAATAAAATAGCCTAGACATAGGTTATTTTTTTTCATAAGCTACCATAGAAAGGAATGACGAGTATGTTAAAAAATAAAGGATGTGAACGAGATAATTTACAAATGAATTATCAAAGTACTACTTGTATGAATGATGGTCAAATGAGTAGCTGTAACTGCATGCCACCATGTCCACCACCATGTGAATGTGCTTGCCCGCCAATTTGTGAATGCCCACAAAATCAAGTATGCCATCGCGTGATCAACTATGAAGTTCCACACATTATGCCTTATCATACAACGGTTGTAAATCATCATGTATACAATCACACATATACTCCAGTTTATAGCTATTCTGAAGTAGATGAAGTGGAAAACGTTTATCAAAACCGTTGTTGCCGTTAAGAAATTACTTTAAGTAGTTTCTTTTTTCTTGAAAAAATTTGAAATGCTGTTAGTCATAAAAAACTAGCAGTATTTTAAAGTAAAAAAATATAACTAAAAGTTGTGAAAAATGAACTTTTGTGATAAAATCTCATCTTAAACACTTTTTGAGAAGTAAAAACTCCCTAGGCCCCTATTTATAGGGGTTTAGAGAGTTTTTTTAT
>CALVJI010000073.1 GCA_944332105.1 uncultured Bacilli bacterium | reverse complement strand
AAAGAAAATTTGTTAACCGTGGTTTTTTAATTGGCCCTTACTGTCCTATTTATGGCTTTGGCGCGCTTTTTATGACGTTATTTTTAAGAAGGTATCTGGATGATCCTATCACTCTTTTTATTATGATTGTTTTAAGCTGTTCTATTTTGGAATATTTTACTAGCTATTTTTTAGAAAAAATTTATCATACCAGATGGTGGGATTATACTAAGTATCGCTTTAAATATCAATGGGCGGATTTGTTTAGAAACGATGATTCCATTCGGTTTATTTGGTTTACTTATTATGTATAAGGTTAATCCCTTTTTTCTTCATATTTTAGAACAAATTCTTTGGGGATATATTTTAGCTTTTAGTTTACTCTTCTTATTTCTTTTAGATAATATTGTCTCTTCTAAAGCTATCTTAGAAATTCAAAAGATTAATAAAAATGTTCAAAAGAAAATTTTGATTCATAAAGATGATACAGAACGAATCACTAAATTAGTACGAGAAAAAGTTGAAAAATCCAAGAAAATTTTGGAAACTCGAGTTATACATGCTTTCCCACACTTAAAGCTTTTGAAACAAGAAAATCTATTTAAGAGAACGATACAGAAAAAGACAAAAGGTAAAAAGTGATAGCGAAATGCAGAAGCCTCCGATTACATCACTTGTGTAATGAACACCTAAATAGATGCGGCTTAAGCCGATGAGTAATGGATAACATAGCAACAAAATTGTTAACACGATTTTGATGGACTTGCGCCATTTTGTTTCCCAGATAAAGGAAATAAGAAGTAATGCTAAGGTTGTAGAAGCCATCATATGTCCGCTTGGAAATGAATAGCCAGAAGCTTCCACTAGCTGAGTAAACCCAGGACGTTCTCTTCGAAAAAAGTTTTTTAGTAAAAGATTTGCTATTACTTCTAAAGCCATCGCTCCTATTAATAATTCCCGTTGTTTTCTTTTTCTTAATAAAACAAATGTAATTACTACAAAAGTTCCTACCCAGAAAACATCGCCAAAATCGGTGATAAATTTGAAGAATTCTTCTAAAGGTAATCCATGTAACCACTCATAAAATGGAACATCAAAAAAAATGGTGTTGCCATTAATAATAAAAATGGATATAAAGAAAAAACAAAAGAAGAAAAAAATGGATATATATAGATAATAAATATTTTTCATATGCGCTCCTACTATTCTAACTATATGTTGTATTTATTTCATTTTACTCTAATTTTTTAAATTTTTCTACACTAAATTTTAGCTAAAGAAAAAGGCGATTTATTCGTCTTTTTTACGCTTCAAAGAAAATTTGATACCATCTGATAAAACAGAAAACATTCCAAACTTTACGATAATTGTCTTTTTTGCCTCTTTTATGTTCCTCTAAAAGTTTGAGGAGTTTTTTTGTATCAAAATATTTTGTGGCAGTTTTCGATGTAAATGCTTTAACAATCGTTTGATATACATCTTCTTCTTTCATCCAGTCTCTGATTGGAACTGGAAAACCTAATTTTTTCTTTTTATAAGCTTTTGTTGGAATGACTTTTTTGGCTGCATCCCGTAAAGCTACTTTGGTATTTTCTTTCGTTACTTTATATTCAAGCGGTAAAGAAGCGGCAATTTTAAATACTTCTTTATCCACAAATGGTACTCTTCCTTCTAAAGAATTTGCCATAGTCATGCGATCTGCTTTTTGTAAAATATCTTTCATTAACCAGAAATGAATGTCAATAGCTTGCATTTTTACTAAATTATTTTCGCCTTTGAATTCATCATAAATAGGTTTAGTTATATCTTGATTGGTTAAAGTCATGGGAACTTTTACTAATTTTTTTACTTCTTTTTCCGTCCATACTTTGTTGACGCCAATATAGTTTTCTTCTAACGTCATACCTCGTCTTACAAGGAAGTTAATTCCTCTAATTGGCGGTAAAAGAGTACAAAATTTGGCGATTGCATGACGAATAAAGTAAGGAATTTTATTGTAAAAGGAATAGTCCACTTCTTCGCGGTAGGAATTGTATCCGCCAAAGAATTCATCGGCTCCTTCGCCTGATAAAACGACTTTTACATCTTCGCTTGCTAGTTTTGAGACAAAGTATAAAGCGACAATCGCGGGATCACTAGCTGGTTCATCCATGTGATATAAGACTTTATCTAATGTTTGCATATATTCTTCTTTAGTAATCTTTTTTTGTTTATTCGTAATTTCTAATTTATCAGCAAGATCTTTAGCATAGTCACTTTCATTATAACGAGGAATATCATATCCTACCGTATATGTTTTATCTGGTTTAGCTAAGGAAACAATATAGGAAGAATCAATACCGCTGGATAAGAAAGAGCCTACTTCTACATCACTAATCATGTGATGATTTACACTGTCTTCCATGACTTCACTAATTTTTTTTACAGTTTTTTTATAGTCTTTCTTTTCAATTGGAAATTTTAACTCATAATAACGATTGATTTTTACTTCGCCATCTTGATAAATTAGAGTACATCCTGCATCTAATCTTTTTACACCTTCAAAGAATGTTTCAGTTGTTGGCGTAAAGCTGAAAGATAAATAAGCAGGTAATAGTTTTTCATTAAATTTTTTTTCAAATTTAGGATGATCTAAAAAAGCTTTTATTTCTGATGCGAAGAGAAAAGAACCCTCATTTTCATAATAGTAAAAAGGTTTGATGCCAAAAGGATCTCTGGCACAAAAAAGAGTTTTTTCTTTAATATCATAAAGAGCAAAAGCAAACATACCTCTTAAATGGTTGGGTAAATCAGTCCCCCATTTTTCATAACCATACAAAAGAACTTCTGTATCACTATCTGTTTGAAAAGGATACTCTTTTAATTCTTTTTTTAATTCTTTGTAATTATAAATTTCACCATTAAAGACCACTACTAAATTTCCATCTTTACTAAACATGGGTTGTTTGCCACCTTCAATATCAATAATGGATAGTCTTCGTTGTCCTAAAGCTACATTGCCTCGTACAAAAAAACCTTCAGCGTCAGGTCCACGATGTTTAATTCTATCCGTCATTCCTTTTAAAACTTTTTTCATATTTTTTTCTTTACCAACAAACCCAGCAATTCCACACATTGTTTTTCACCTCGTTTATGGGAATATTATACCCTGTTTTCCCTAAAATTAAAAGTTAAAATAAAAATGCACTAAATTTTTAAAAAACAGGGCAAATTATCTATTTTTTATTCAAAATGCACTTTTTTTGACAAAATCGGGTCTAAAAAAAGCAAAAATGCACTGAATTTTCAAAAAACAGTGCATTTTTTTATTCTTTGATTAATGATAATTGAACTTTTTCTTTTTCTAAATCGATACCGCATACATAGACGGTTACTATATCTCCAACACTAACGATATCATTTGGATTTTTTACGTATTGTTTACTCATTTTAGAAATATGGACTAATCCATCATCATGAAGTCCAATATCTACAAATGCTCCAAAACTTGTAACATTACGAACCGTGCCTTTTAATTCCATACCTTCTTTTAAATCTTTGATCGTTAAGATATCACTTTTTAAAACAATATCATCTAATTTATCCCGATAGTCTTGTCCTGGATGATTTAATTCATCAATAATATCTTGTAAGGTATAGATGTCTGCATTTAATTTATTAGACATATCTTTGACATTTATTTGACTTAATACTTTTGTAAATTCTTCCGTTCCAATTTCACTTATATTTAAGTTTACTTCTTTTAATAAAGCTTCGGCAAGTGGATAGCTTTCGGGATGAATTCTCGTTTTGTCTAATGGATTTTTGCCATCGATAATACGTAAGAAACCAATAGATTGTTCATATACTTTATCGTTAAAACCAGGTAGAGATTTGACTTCTTCACGCGAAGTAAAAGTTTTCTTTTCTCTAAATTTTAAAATACTGTCAATTGTTTTTTTGGTAAGACCTGAAATATAACTTAAAATACTACTACTTGCTGTATTAATATTCACGCCAATCTCATTCACAATTTTTGAAACTGTAAAACCTAATGCTTCGGCTAATTCTTTTTGATTGACATCATGCTGATATTCACCTACTCCTATACTTTTTGGAT
Organism: uncultured Bacilli bacterium; assembly: GCA_944332105.1. Lineage (GTDB taxonomy): Bacteria > Bacillota_I > Bacilli_A > RF39 > UBA660 > Ventrenecus. Next base: position 1,424 of record CALVJI010000073.1, on the reverse strand, counting down.
CGATTTTTACTAATTCGGATAGTGGATCTTGTACTCTTCTACCAATCGAAATGGCACTTCTTTTCTCGACAGTTAAATCCGGGAACTCTTTGATAGCTAAGGGACTTGCTGAATAAACCGAAGCTCCAGCTTCACTAACTAAGTTGTAGAGGACGTTGCTACCTTTGATCGCGTCGGCAACGAATGCTTCACTTTCTCTTGAGGCTGTACCATTTCCAATGGCAATAATTTGCACGCCATATTTATGAATTAAATTTTGTAAAGTTTCTTTGCTTTTTTCTTTTTCATTTTTTGGTTCATGTGGGTAAATTGTCGCGATTTCTAAGACATTACCATATGGATTTAATACGGCAAGTTTACAGCCTGTTCTAAAAGCTGGATCAAAACCTAGGACTACTTTATCTTTTACTGGTTTTGTCATTAATAAATGTTCTAAATTGTCTTGAAAAGTCAAAATAGCTTTATTTTCAGCATTTTCTGTTAAATCAGCTCGTATTTCTCTTTCAATGCTTGGATAAATAAGTCTTTTTAATGCATCTTCTAAAGAAGCTTCTACCTCTTCACATACAAAAGAAGCGGGATTTTTAATAATTTTACTTTTTAAATACTCTAAAATATGTTCTTTATCAAAATGTAGAGATATAGACAAGACGCCTTCTTTTTCACCACGATTCATTGCTAGAACACGATAATGCTTAGCATATTTGATGGGTTCAGAAAATTCATAATACATTTGATATACTTTTTTCTCATCAACAGCATTTTTCTTTATCTTACTTTCTAAACTTCCGTTTTGCCAAATTTCTTTTTTAATATATTTACGATAATACGCATTATCACTAATCCACTCAGCAATAATGTATTTGGCACCTTCAATTGCTTTATCCATGCCACACTCAAAGCCTTCTGCTAATTCTTTCATACTACCATGAGTTGGAAAACTCATGATTTTTTTGGCTAATGGTTCTAGACCCATTTTAATCGCTTCACTAGCTTTCGTTTTCTTCTTTTCTTTGAATGGTCGATATAAATCTTCGACATCACTTAATTTTTCACAAGCTAAAATTGCATTTTTTAACTCGTCTGTTAATAAGTCTTTCTCTGCAATTAAACGAATTACATCTTCTTTTCGTTTCGATAAATTTTCTAAATACGTATATTCTTTAGCGATCGCGCGTATTTGTTCTTCATCTAAAGAACCCGTTGCTTCTTTTCGGTAACGGGCAATAAAAGGAATTGTAGCACCTTCACTTAATAACTTTAAAACTGCTTCTATTTGGGAAACTTTAACACCTAAATTTTTAGCTAAAATACTTTGATTGTTCATATTACACCATCCTCGCTAGTTCAGTGTACCAAATTTCTAACGAAAAATCATCTATTTCAGAAAATTTAATAAAAAAGATGTAATTCTATGTTATCAT
>CALVJI010000072.1 GCA_944332105.1 uncultured Bacilli bacterium | reverse complement strand
TTGCTTAAAGAAAACAATACTTTTACTTATATCGGTAACCAAATTGAAAAACACAGAACTACTGTTGCTCAAGAAATTCTTACTCATCGTTTAGAACAAAAACCAAATACTTATGGTAGAACTTTTGTAAATTGTAGGCTTGAAGGTACGTGTGATAAATACCATGGAATTGGTTGTACTAAAAAATGCTCTATGTTTCAATTAAGAGAATGCTTACGAAAAAATGTAAACATTCTTTTTGATTTTATGTAAAAATTTCTCAATAAATACTTTAATTAAAAACCTTCTGTTTTTCTTTAATTGTTTTTGTCTCAGTCTTACCAATAATCCAATCAATAGAATAGTCAAATTTTTGATGCAACTGCAATGCGAAGGCAGTCAAAATAAGAGTCTCGCCTGTTTTATATTTACGAATACAAGATTCAGTTGTATTTAATTCTTTAGCTAAAGCGACATTTGTAAGTTTTTGTTCTGTACAAATAGTTTTAATTCTTTGACCAGTTTTATTACGATCAATTTCCTTTTTTAAGTCTTGATACTTTTTTATATAAGTTAAACCTAAAATGTAGTCAATGGATAAGCCATAATAATCAGCCATTAAAGATAGATTTCTTAATGGAATATCACGATCATTACTTTCATAATGACAAACAGAAGATTTACTTATATGTAAAATTTTTCCTAATTCTTCTTGTGTAGTATCATAGGTCTCCCGAATATATTTTATTCTTTCTCCAACATTAATCATAGCAATCACCTATGCCGATTTTCTCATTTCTCATAAGACATTCTATGTTGAAGTTGCTAAAAAGTGCGATACTATCATGTTTGGTACATAAGAAATAAAAAATAAATTTTCTTTAAATAGCATAAAAAGTCTTAGAACAAAATTTTTGCGTTATGCATAAATAAATGATCAAAACAAAACTTTTATTCAAAGTTTTATCTGAAGTACAAATATCTGTATAACTTGATTAAAAAACAACAACGAGTATTATATGGAAACACAAGCAAATACTAGAAAATTAACTAAATAAAATATTAAAGACTAAATGTAAGACAAAAAAATATAAAAAATAGAAGCATTTTTAAATTTCTAAAAAATAAAATTAGCACTCTCGTATTGACATTGCTAATTTAACGTGCTAAACTTAAAATGAAGGTGATGAAAAAGAATGAAGAAAAAAGAATTTAAAACAGAGTCCAAAAAATTAATGGATTTAATGATTAATTCGATTTATACAAATAAAGAAATCTTCTTAAGAGAAATTATCTCTAATGCAAGTGATGCGATTGATAAGTTACATTATATGTCGCTTACAGATAAGAACATCAAAGTAAATAAAAAAGATTTTGAAATCTTCTTAAGTGTTGATAAAGAAAAAAGAACACTTACTATTAAAGACAATGGTATTGGTATGAGCAAAGAAGAGCTAGAAACAAATTTAGGTACCATTGCTAAATCAGGATCTGAAGAGTTCAAAACAGAGAATGAACACAAGAAAAATATTGACATTATTGGTCAATTTGGTGTTGGTTTTTATTCTGCCTTTATGGTTGCCGATAAAGTAGAAGTAATAAGTAAAAAATATGGTAGCGATGAAGCCTTTAAATGGGAATCGAGTGGTATAGATGGCTATACGATTGATAAAGCTGAAAAAGACTCATTTGGTACAGAAGTAATATTAACGATTAAACCAGATAGTGAAGAAGAGGATTATGGAAAATACTTAGAAACTTATGAAATAGAGTCTTTAGTTCGTAAATACAGCGACTATATTACTTATCCAATTAAAATGGAAATTAGTCACACTCACTTAAAAGACAAGAAAAATGAAACAGACGAAGATGAATATGAAACAGTAACAGAAATTGAAGTAATTAACTCTTTAACACCTTTCTGGCGAAGAGAAAAGAAAAATGTCAGTGATGAAGATTATGACACATTTTATAAAGACAAGTTTAATGATTATGAATCACCATTAAGACACATGCATATTAAAGCCGAAGGAACTTTTGAGTATACAGCACTTTTATATATTCCAAGTCACGCCCCATTTAACTATTATTCAAAAGAATATGAAAAAGGATTACAACTTTATTCAAATGGTGTTCTAATCATGGAAAAATGTTCTGATTTACTTCCAGATTACTTTAGCTTTGTTAAAGGTGTAGTAGATAGTCCTGATTTAACATTAAACATTTCAAGAGAAACATTACAACAAAATCGTATTTTAAAAACCATCGCTAATTCGATTGAAAATAAAATTAAAAAAGAATTGGAAACGATGCTAGAAGAAAAGAAAGAAGATTATGAAAAGTTCTACAAAGATTTTGGACTTCAATTAAAATATGGTATTTACAATGACTTTGGTATGCACAAAGAAAAATTACAAGATTTATTAATTTATCCATCTTCTTTTGAAGAAAAAACTACAACCTTAAAAGATTATGTAAGTCGTATGAAAGAAGAACAAAAAAATATCTACTATGCTTGTGGAGAAACTATTGACAAAATCAAGATGCTTCCTCAAGTTGAAGCAGCCAAAGAAAAAGGCTATGAAGTACTTTATTGTACCGATCAAGTAGATGAATTTGTCTTTATGACATTAAGAAATTATGCTGAGAAAAATTTTGTTAATGTTTGTGGCGAAAACACAGACTTTGATACCGAAGAGGAAAAAGAAGAGTTAAAAAAGGCAAACGAAGACGCTAAAGAAATATTTGAAATTATGAAAGAATCTATTCCAGAAGTAGCAGAAATTCGTTTTACTAATAAATTAAAAGATCATCCAGTATGCTTGAGTAGTAAAGGTGAAATCTCTGTGGAAATGGAAAAAACGTTAAGCAACATGCCTCTTAATAATGGTATTAAAGCTTCAAAAGTGCTAGAGATTAATCAAAATCATGAAATTGCCAAAACATTAAAGAAATTAGGTAAGAAAAACAAAGAAGAGCTCCAAGATTATGCAAAAGTTTTGTATGCAGAAGCTAGAATGATCGAAGGTTTACCAGTAGAAAATCCAACAGAAATAGCTTCATTAGTATGCAAATTCATGGCTAAGTAGTTAAGGGAAACCTTAGCTATTTTTTTGAATATTTTGACAAACATACGTACGTAAGATATAATTGAGATACAAGGAGGAAAGATATGAATAATAACATGATTATTTATATATCAAAAGATGGTCAAGTAAAAGTAGACGTAAACATTCAAAATGAGGATCTTTGGATGAGCCAAGATATAATGGCAAAATTATATGGTACAACAAAAAACAATATATCTATTCATCTAAAAAATATTTTTAATGAAGGAGAACTGGAAAAAAATGCAACTGTTAAGAAAATTTTAACAGTTCAAAAAGAAGGAACTAGAGAGGTAAAAAGAAGTATAGAACATTATAATTTAGATGCGATTATTGCTGTAGGTTATCGTATAAATTCTAAAAAGGCAACGGAGTTTAGAATTTGGGCAACAAAAATTTTAAAGGAATATATGATTAAAGGTTTTTCGTTGGATGATGAAAGATTAAAAAACAATGGTTCTAGTCCATATTTTGAAGAGTTACTAGCTAGAATTCGAGATATACGATCTTCAGAAAAAGTTTTCTGGCGAAAAGTATTAGATATTTATGCAACAAGTATAGATTATAATCCTAAAGATAAATTATCTATTAATTTTTTTAAAACAGTTCAAAACAAAATGCACTATGCCGCGCATGGAAACACAGCAACAGAAGTAATTTTTTATCGAGTGGATTCAGAAAAAGAAAACTTAGGACTTACCAATTTTAAAGGTACTATGCCAACCAAAAAAGAAACAGAAATTGCTAAAAATTATTTAACAGAAGAAGAATTAAACATACTAAATAGAATGGTATCAGCTTACTTAGATATTGCTGAAATTAATGCTCTAGACAGACGCCCAATGACTATGAAAGACTGGACTGAAGAATTAGATTTATTCTTAAAAATGACGAAGAAAGATATTTAAAAAACAGTGGTACGATATCTCATGAAGCGGCTTTAAAAAAGGCTCACGAAGAATACGAAAAATATATGAAAACCCATTTAACAACAGCTGAAAAAGATTATTTAGAAATGCTAAAAGAAGAAGTAAAGGAAATCGAAAATTAAAAGAGAAAGAGAGGACAAAAAATGACCAAAGGTATATATATTGAAGATATTAAAGAATTATTTCAAAAAAGAAAAGAAGATGCTAATAAAGGAGACTTTGGAAAAGTAGGGATTTTAGGCGGTTCAATAAATTACAGTGGAGCAGTTAAATTAGCTTCTTTAAGCTTAGCAAGCTTACGAGGAGGATGCGGACTAGTAAAAGTTATTGTTCCTAAAGAAATTGTTTCTTTTGTTGCACCAGCATTATTAGAACAAACCCTATTTCCCTATGAAAATGTAGAAGACATAAAAAAAATTATTATGGATTTAGATGCAATCGCAGTGGGCATGGGCTGGGGTTTTGATGAAAAGCACTTAAGTATTTTAAAATACGTTTTAGAAAATTTTACAGGAAACTTAATAATCGATGCAGATGGCCTAAATACATTAGTTGGTCACTTAGATCTTTTAAAAAATACGAAAGCACATATTGTTTTAACACCTCATTTAAAAGAATTTTCAAGATTAACTAATTTAACAATAGAAGAAATTAATGAAAATAAAATAGAAATAGCTAAAAGCTTTGCTAAAGAAAATCGTGTGATTCTATTATTAAAAGGAAGTACAACCATAGTTACGGATGGAACAGATGTTTACCTAACAAAATACGGTACTCCAGGAATGGCAACAAGTGGCAGTGGCGATGTATTATCGGGAATATTGGTAGGTTTACTAGGATATCAAGAATTTAATTTATTAACGGTAAGTGCGGGAGCAATAATAAATGGCTTGGCAGGAGAAATCGGAACAGAAAAACATACTGATATCAGTATGATAGCTAGAGATACTATAGAAGGTATATCTGCGGCAATACAAAGAATTAGAGGAGAAAATTAAAAGAAATTCAAATGGAAAAATATACAGATTTAAAAAACTCAGAACACTTAAAATTATTATTTAAAATTACTGCAAAAATAAATAAAAAAGAAATAAAAACAATTCTTGATGCAGGAAGTGGAAAGACAAGTTTAAGTATATTGTTGCGATTGTTTCCTGAAAGTAAAATAGATGCAATTACTTATTATAATGATCTTCGCAAAATAAACTCGATAAAAGAAAACATCTTTAGTTCAAGATATAATTTAGAAGAAAAGAATTTATGTAAAGATAAAATAAACAAACAATATGATTTAGTTCTTGCTCACCTATTATTAGGAGAAGCAGAAAAATGGAACCATTCTTTCAAAGAATTACTACTAAAACTTACTCAAATAAAAACTACTTATTTAAGTATATTTGATATAAAAGAAGACCCCGTTATAAATTATCAGTATTTAGAAAAAATTGTATCTGAGAAATTTATTCTGGTAAAAAAAGAAGAAATGATAAAAAATAAACAAGAACAATATCCAGATTTTTTAGCTAAAACCTATGTAGCATATCTATTTAAAAGAAAATTAGTTACAATTCACAGCCAAAGAAACAAAAGTGGATTAAAATACAATAAAAAATCAAAGAGCACATGTTGATAAGTAAA
>CALVJI010000071.1 GCA_944332105.1 uncultured Bacilli bacterium | reverse complement strand
ACTTTTTTGAGTGCCAGTTTTTTCAAACGCGAACTATCATTCGCTTACTTCTTGCGAGATGAACTTTCCTATAAGATGAAAAAAGCGAATTTTTTTGATTCGCTTTTATTTATCTGTACTACCAAATCCTCCGGTTCTTATTTTGTCTTCGGGATTATCATTATCTACGATTAAGTATTTTTGGAATATGACTTGTCCAATAACGTCCCCTTTATGAACTGTAATCTCTTTGTCTGAACAATTAAAGTATTGGAAATAGAAGTGACCATCGTTTCCTTCGTTGTTGTAATAATCATGATCTACAATGCCAATGCTATTGGCCATTAAGAAACCTTTTTTTGGTCCGGAACTGCGATTTACTAACATGAAAAATTCATCAGGTTCACAGTAGGCTTTTAAACCAGTTGGAATAAGGGTTGGTTTTATACCTGGTTTATAAACTGGAATGACTACATCTTCGGCTGCTTCGACATCATAGCCGGCAGCATATTTTGTTTTTCTAACGGGTAGATGAATATCTTTGTCTTCATAGCCTTTAGCAATTTCAAAACCACGTGTGCGCATTATACTTCCACCTCCTTTGCATTATCAATATATAAAATGATTTTTTTATTTTCTAGACTTTTTGGAACATCAATTACTCTTTGGTTGCGACTGCCGACATAATGAATTTTTTCATCGGCTTCTTTTAATATGAAACGGCCATCTAGTAAAACATCGATGTTTTCTAAAATGCTTTCAATATTTGGATCTTTCTTTTTTTCTTTTTGAAGTTCTTCCCAAGTATAACCCGTGTAACACCAGATCGTTTTATTTGGGAATTTTTCTCGTACTTCAAGGACTAGATCCTTAATAACTGGTCGGTTTAGAGGAAATAAGGGATCTCCTCCTGAAAGGGTTAGACCGGCACACCAATCTTCTTTAAGTTCATTAAAGATTTCTTCTTTGGCACTTTCATCAAATAAAAGACCGTTGTTGGCATTCCACGTTATTTGGTTATGGCAACCTGGGCAAGCGTGATTGCACCCACTTACCCAAAGGACTACGCGTAAGCCTTCGCCATTTAGCATGTCGGCTTTTGTAATGTTGTGATATTTCATGATTACTCCTTTACATTGATTTTCTTTCTGAGATTTCGACCATTTTGGCATGATTTAACCGAGTGTCTCCATGAACTCTTGAATAAGATAAGTAGCCGTTCATTCGATCAATTTTTACTAAATCGTTGCTGCCACATTTTGGACATACATCCATATCTAATTCTTCATGGCCACAGTTGTTGCAATAAGCTAAAGATAGATTTACTCCTTCATAGAAGCCTTTGTCCATCGCTCTTTCGATGTAGGTACGCATTGCTTTTTTGTTGTAGTTTAAATTATAACGAACATATTGAATACGACCACCGCGGAATAAATCCCAGAATCTTTCTTCTAAATTTTGTTTTTGAATGCCTGTGATATCTTCCCAAACACCACAGTGGAAACTATTTGAAACGTATTCTCGTGAGCTAACGCCTTCAACGATGCCGTATTTTTTACGGAATTGTTCTACTTGTAAACCACATAAACTTTCGGCAGGGGTACCGTAAATTGCATAGAGTCTACCATCTTCTTCTTTGAATTCGTTGATTTTTTGATTAATGTATTTCATTGTTTCTAAAGCAAATTCACCATCTTCAACTAAAGACTTACCGTTATAAAGTTCTTGTAGTTCGTTTAAAGCAGTGATGCCAAATGAAGCGGTAGCACTTTCTAAGACCGGTTCGATTGCTTCGTTTGGTTTTAAATGACCACCGTAGAAGCCTCCTTCACAAAAAGCAATTGGATTGATACTCGCTTTTCTCTTACCTAAGTATTGGTAAGTCCGTAAATGAACTTTACGAATCATTTCTAAGTAATAATCTAATACTTCATGGAAGTCTTTTTGTTCTTCTCTCGCTTTGGCTAAAATCATTGGTAAATTTAAAGAAATTGCACCGATGTTAAAACGGCCAATAAAGACTGGTTTATCTTTACTATCCGCAGGTTTCATGCCTCCTCTTTCATACCAAGGAGAAAGAAAAGCACGGCAACCCATTGGGCTTATTACCCGTTTATATTTTTTGTACATTTCAGGAACGTATCCTTCCCCTGTTAAAGATAAGTAGTCTGGATACATGGTTTTGGCACTGCATTCTAGGGCTGTATCAAAGCTTTCTGCAAGTTCTTTGCCTTTTTGATGGAGATCTTTATCGTATAAGAATACAAGTTTTGGGAAAAGGGTTGGTTTTCTAAATCCGGGTTTTCCTTGGCCTTTTTTATGAGTATTTAAAATCGTTTTGGTAATCATTTGACCAAATGGATCTTTTTCAATACCAAATGTAAAGGTAACAAATGGATAGTCTCCTCTTGCTGAACCAATCGTATTTAATTTGTATTCAATTCCTTGATAGCCTTGTTCGCATTCGCGGGTAACTTTTTTCCAAGCATAGGCATCCGCTTTCCCATCCTTGTCTTCTGTTTCGCCACGAATAGATAAATATTCGTTAAAATGTTTGTCGTAGCTTTTTTTCGCGTATGGGGCTAAGATCGTGTCTACTTCCGGAACGGTAAAGCCTCCATATTGCATGGCAGCAGTGTGAATGATCACATCGCCCATTACACCAAATGCGGTTTCGAGAGTCTTTGGTTCATTATACCAAAGGTTACCCATTTCAAAGCCATCTTTTAACACTGCACCGATATCACAAAGACAGCAGTTCATTGTATCACGTCTGGCACTCATATCATGAATATAGATATAGCCATCTTCACATGCTTCAATTTCTTCTTTCGTCAAGAAAAACTTTTTGTAAAGTTCTTTATTTAAAGCCCCGTATGTTAAGCTTCTTTGGGTTGCGACTAGAGCACTATCGGTATTTGAGTTTTCTTTATCACCTATATAGTTAATCGCTTGAGCTTTTTGGTATACTTTGTCTAAAATATGAACAAAGTCCTTTTTGTAATTTCGATATTCACGATAGCTTTTCGCGACAAGGGGATTTACTTGTTCTAGCGCTGCTTCGACACAGTTGTGAATTTGTGAGACATCTAAATTGGTCGTGCCACTTCCCACATAATCTAGGACGATTTTTACGACTTCGTCTTCTGCTTCTGGAGTGAGTTTGATCATCACCCTTTCCGCGCTTTTACGAATCGCGACCTTAATTTTTTCAGGATTAAAATCCTCTTTATTGCCATTTCGTTTGATGATTTGAATTTTCGTTTCCATAATTACTTCACCTCTACCTTAAGTCCGATTATAGCAGAATTTTTTTAAAAAACGCGTGACTTTTGCAACAGATTTTTTCGACTTATGAAAATCCCTTTATTTATCGTGAAATTTTTTTTCATAAATTGACACTAGTGATATATGCAACACCTGAAAAAACTGCTATAATAAGAATGAGTTAGGAGTTGGAAGTATGACTGCAGACTTAGAAATTTGGCAAGAGATCATTCGTTATGGAAGGTATAATACATATAAAAAAGGAGAGTTTTTACCATTTTTTCAAAATAAAAAGCAAGAAATTTTGTTCTTGCAAAAAGGAAAAGTGTCGTTGATGAAGTCAGATGTTCATGGCAATCTTTTATATATCGATCATTTTAGTCAACACGATTTTTTTTCTAATATGTGGATCTACAATGAAGAAAATGATTTGTTCTTTGTTTGTAATAGTGATGTCGAAGTTTATTTTGTAGATTATACTTTTTTTACCCAAAACTCCTCTTCTAAATATTTAGTTTATTTATTAGATAAATGTATTTCCTATACTTATTTATTAAATCAAAAAATTAGTATTTTACAAAAGAAAAATATGGAAGATAAACTGCTTTCCTATTTTCGGTCTCTGGCAAGTCTCAACGAAAAAAGAAGATTTGAGATTCCTTTAACTTATAAAGAACTTGCGGATTATTTGGGAGTTGATCGTAGTAGCTTAATGCGCAAGTTAAAAGATTTAGAAAATGAAAAAAAGATTAAACGGAAAGGAAAGACTATTTTTCTTGCAAACGGAGTCTAGGTCTTTTATATAACAAAAAAGTGAATAATAGATTATAGAAGATATTGGTAATCATTAAAATAAAAGAAAATTTTCGATATAGAATACTTAGGATGAAGAGAAAGAAAAAGGTATTTAAACAGGTTCTAATTAAAGTACGGCGACGGGTGTTTTTAGATGGTAACGAGGCATTTAATATGACAAAAACAAGCCCTAGTATCGTATGGATAAATGGCAGTTTATAGACGATGGCATCAAGAAAAAGACAAGCGAAGAAAAAGTACGGAGCTGTATTTTCTTTGATGAAACTTAGTAGAATCAGAAAAAAATAAACAGGCAGAAATTCATTCATTGGTCACACTCTTTCTAATACTTACGTAGTTTAATTTTGAAAAATCAACGAAAGGATCGATCACTAATGTTTGTTCTAAAGTACTATTTAAAACTTCTTTAACTGTACCGATGGGAATATCGCCTGGAATAGAAGTAAAACTTGATGTGTAGACTATACTGTCTGTTAAAATCGGCGTTTGATTGGTCATATCACTTACAATTAGTCTTCCTTCACTCATTTTTAAAATGCCATAGCTATTTTCAACTCTAACTGATATGGAAGTCTCGGGATGTGTCAAAAGTTTTACCGCACTGCTACTTTTAGAGGCTTTGCTGACGATTCCTACTAGGCCTTCTTCATTTAAGACGGCATCGCCTTTGGTAATCCCCTCTTCACTGCCTTTTAAAATGGTGATTTCTTCAAAAAAGTAATACGGATCATGGAGGATGACTTTGCTGGTAATCCCTTCTTGTAGAAATGGACTTTCTAATTCGTGATATTCTAATAATGCTTCATATTCTTGTTTGAGATTTTGATAATCACTTTCTAAAACGATGCTTTTAGCTAAATTAAAATCTTTTTGAATCCACAAAGAATATACCCAATCTTTTCCAAGAAAGAAGAATAGGAAAAGAAAGAAAAGAAAAATAATAATACCCTTTTTTTTCATTGCCAAATATCCTTTCTATGTTCTAGAAAACTATAGTATGTATCTTTACCGATGATGACGTGGTCGATTAAACTTATGCCCATCATGTCGCCGATTCTTTTTAATTCTCTTGTGATTTTCTCATCCGCGATGCTTGGTGTGACATTGCCACTCGGATGATTATGGATACATAAAATTTTCACTGCATTATGAAGTAAGGCTTCTCTAAAGACATCACGGGGATGAACCATACTTTGGTTAACAGTACCCATAAAGAGTAATTTTTTCGTTAAAACATAGTTTTTGGTATCTAAGAACAGCACATAGAATTGTTCTTGACTTTGGAAAGTAAAAAGTGAATGAAAATATTCGTAGACATTTTTACTTTCTTTGATTTGGATTTTTGGCGTTTCTGTGGGGTTTGTCGTCCGTCTTCCAAGTTCTAAGGCGGCAAGTAGTGTGATCGCTTTTACTTCCCCTATTCCTTTAAAGGCTTTTAATTTAGTGAACCTAGCTTTTTCTAAAGCAGTCAAACTGCCATACTCTTTTAGAAGTTCATGAGCTAAATCAATTGCTGATGAGTTTTTGGTGCCAGTTCTTAGAATAATTGCCAGTAAATCGACATCGCTTAAAGCACTAACTCCATATTTCTTGGCTTTCTCACGTGGTTTTTCTTCACCGGTTAAATCTTTGATTAAA
>CALVJI010000070.1 GCA_944332105.1 uncultured Bacilli bacterium | reverse complement strand
ACAGCTAAAATAGAAATCGAAGCTGTATAACTTCTTTTTTTCTGTCTTGTAATTTATCGTATTTTTTATTATAATATGGATATAGTAAGAATAGAAGGGGCATCTATTATATGAAAGGAAAAAAAGAGAAGTTTAGTTCGTTTACACATATTTTAAAATTTATAATGGGTGTTCTATCTTGGACAGTCTTTGTAATTTTAGTTTTAATCGCGGCTTTTTTGATTTATTATTTTGTAGCAACAAAAATATATGCACAGAAAGGTGAAGAATTTCGTCCTATTGTAAGTTTATATACTATTATTACTGAAAGTATGGAGCCTAATATTAATCCATATGATGTAATTCTTGATGTAAAAGTTACAAATCCTGAAGATATTAAAATTGGTGATGTTATTACATTTACTTCTATTTCGCCTTTAACAAAAGGAATGGTCATAACCCATCGAGTCGTCAATATAGCACAGGATGCTTCAGGTTATTCTTATCAAACTAAAGGTGATAATAATTTAAGTCCAGATGCTTCCTATGTTCCTTTTGTTAATGTTCATGGTAAAGTCTTGCTAAGAATTCCAAAATTAGGATATTTACAATCTTTCTTAGCTACTAAAGGTGGATGGCTCATTGTTGTAGTTATTCCAGCATTATTTATTATTATTAGTGATATAGTTAAACTCTTTAGGTTGTTAGATGCTAAAAATAATGTTGAGACAATTCAAAAGAAAGAAGAAAAGAAGAAAAAGAAAGTTGTTGAACAGAAAAAAGCTATTGAAATCAATTTACAACAGAGGTATACGCCTCGACGTAAATTTACAGATCGTGATCCAGTAGAACATAAAAAGTTTACATTGTTACAAGTGTTATCTGAACAGACTTTGAATATTCATTTACCAAAAAAGAAGCAGAATAAACGGAAAATGGATTTACCGAAATTAAAATAGTAAAGTTGTGAATACTTTACTTTTTTTGCTTTTTGTTATGTCTAAAGATAATGGATAAATAGAGAAATAAAACAATTGTTGATGAGCCACCATAGCTAATGAACGGAAGTGGAATGCCAATAATTGGGAATATTCCGATGTTCATACTAATGTTGATAAGTTGGCTTACTATAAAAATGGTGAGGAAAGTATAAGCTAGTAATCGATAGTTTTTATGACGAATTTTTTTAGCATAATGGAGAAAGTAGAAATCGAGAAGTAAATAGCAAAGGAGAATGGTAAAGTTACCTGCTAGTCCAAAAACATTGCTTGTTAAGGCAAAAGCAAAATCTGTAGGAGCTTCTGGAATATAAATGCCCGTCGTCGTTAAATTAAAGCGAAATAGTGGTGCGCTGCCAATGGCAATTAAGGCATTTTCAATTTGCATACCTGTACCTAATGTAAATAATCTTTCTACTCGATAAAAGAAAGTAGTGCCAATTAAGGAAATGAGAAGATCTTTTTGGAAAAAATAGAGATAAAAGAAAGCTCCTAAGAGGCTAATTAGTAGTAGTCCAAATAATAAAAACCATTTTTTGTTAATTTTAGAATTCCATAGTAGAACAATTGTAATTAAAAGATAAAAGATAATGGCACCTGTATCAGGTTCTAGAAAGACTAGAATGCTGGGAATTAAGAAGATAAGGGCAACATATAATAAGAATTTTCCTTCTTCTTTCCAACTGTAAAACTTTTTTTTGCTGCATAGGTTTGCTAGATAAAGTGAATAAGATATTTTCATGAATTCACTAGGTTGTAAATTGAAGTAATGAAGATTAATCCATGCTCTTGCGCCATTTATTTCTTGGCCAATTACTAATACCAGAATAAGTAGAATTACATTAATGATATATAGATAGATACTGTATTTAAAAAGAATATCGGTGTTGATGAAACTCATGATAAAGATTAAGACGAAACCAATAATAAACCATGTCAGTTGTTTTTCAAAATTATGTTGATAAAGATTACTTATAAAGCTTGCATGGTACATTAAAGCTAAGCTTATGGCTAGCAAAAGCATAAAAGGAATAATAAAAAATAGATTTTTCCATATAAAATTCTTTTTCATATTTATATTATGGTACAAAAAATATAGTTTCAAACATAAAATAGAGTAGAGAGGGGAATTTTTATGAAGGAATTACCAAAAGTATTTGTTAGTCCGATTGATAAGAAAATAACAAACAATAAAGATTTATTTTATAGTAAACTATTAGGGGATCGGAAAGATACGAAAGATATTTTAAAAGAAATTGATGCGATTTTTCACAGTAAAGATTTTGTGTACAAAAGTAAAGTGGAAATAACTACAGATGAAGGAGTACAAGAAGAATATATTGTTGGAAAATCAGGAGCTTCACTTTTAACTTTAGATGGTAAGGCTATATTGATAGCTAATATTAAAGATATTCGTAAAATTTAAATAGCAGATAAGTTGAACTTATTTGTTTTTTTCTGTTAAAAAAAGACCTTATTAAGGCCTTATTTGATAATTTGATCAATATATTTTTTCAGTTGTTTGGCGTCTTTGCCAAAAATGATTTTTAATTGGTTGTCTATTTCGACAATTCCTTTTGCTCCTAATTTGGTGATGCTTTCTTTGTCAACTTTTGAAACATCTTTTAAAATAACTTTAAAGCGCGATAAGTTACACTCAGCATTGACAATGTTATCTTTGCCACCTAAGTAGCCAAGCAGTTTGTTTGCTTCTAGATGAAAGTCTTTTTGCATAATTTTGACAACAATTAATGAAATAAAAATTAAGACAATAATAATAATTAAATAAATTAGCCATTGATTCATATTTATCAACCTCATAAAAATTATACTATAAAATTTCTAAAAATGCACGCATTTTGAAAATTCACATAAATTATTAGTGAGAATACAGGAAAGGGGAATATATTATGTGTAATAATGATTCATCAAGTTGCATTTCAGAAATACTTAATGTTATTTTAGTTTTACAACAGAATGCATGTCCAAATTCATGTTTAGATTCATGTGATCGTCCAGTATTAGGTGGAGGACCAAATTGCTTAATCTGTAATACTAGACCAATTCAAATTTTTACATGTGGATCCAATGGAACAGCGCTTACGATGCCAACAACGAAAGACCCAGTTACAGGTGGCACGACTTCATCCGTATTTAGGGTAGAAAAAGTAGATAATAATTGTTGTACTTGCCGGGTATTGGAAGAAAATCCTGATACGACGAGTTTGAATCCGTATGTGGCAACTAATTCATTTTTTACAATTAATTTAAGTTGTGTTTGTGCAATTCGTTGCTTAACTGACACATTTGTTGAATGTGTTTAAGAGGTTTATCCTCTTTTTTTTTGCAATTTTCAAAATTTTTGTAATTTTTAGTTGACAAACATTTGGTAATCAGTTAGTATATGAACTACCAATTCACTTTTGAAGGCGAATTGGTGCTAGTATCACACTAGTCAACCCCTTTTTATTCTTTTAGGAAGAGCCTTCAGGGGGCTCTTTCCATTTTTTTTATTCATCATTTTTTGATGAATTTTTTCTTGGTTTGAAAGCTAATCTGTTTTTTTGTATAATAGTTTTTAGGTGGTTCTATGAATTTACAAAATCTTAAAGGTGTTGGCGAGAAAACAATAGAATATTTATATAAAGCTGGTATTTATACGCTTATGGATTTATTAACTTATTATCCATATCGTTATCAAATATTGAAACCAGCTTCTTTAGAAGAGGCAGATCCCTCTATTACATTGACTATTAATGCTCAAGTAGTCGATGTGGGTAAAGTTTCATTTATTCGCAAGAATTTTACATCTTACCGATTTAAAGCTTCTTCATATGGGAAAGTTTTTACAGTAGTTATTTTTAATCGGGCTTTTTTAAAACCTCATATGACTATTGGTAAAGAAATTACTTTGATTGGTAAATATAATGCTTTAAAAAATACTTTTACTGCTCAAGATATGAAATTGCATCCTTTAGAAAAAACTGAAATTATTCCTTTATATCATTTAATTAAAGGAATTAAAAATTCTTTATTAGAAAAGTTGATGATTGAAGCTTTAAAAGAAAAAGAGGAGATCGTGGACTATGTTCCTCCGTTATATAATTTAAAATATCATTTGGTGTCAAAGGCAGAGGCACTTAGACTTATTCACTTGCCACAGGAGATTGATGAAATTAAAAAGGCCCGGCAAAAACTTATTTATGAAGAATTATTTGTTTTTATGTTTAAAATCCAATATTTGAAGCTATTAAAAGAAAAAGAAGTAGGAATGGATAAAAAAATTGATGATTCTTTAGTTTGGAATTTTGTGAAGGAGTTGCCTTTTTCTTTGACAGAAGATCAAGAAAAAGCAATAAGTGATGGACTTAATGATTTACAAAGTATGAAGCGAATGAACCGTCTTTTGTTAGGAGATGTTGGTTCGGGAAAAACGATTGTTGCAACGGTTTTAATGTATGCAAATTATTTAGCGGGATACCAAAGTGCTTTTATGGCTCCGACGGAAATTTTAGCTTTACAACATTATCATTCAATTCGTGAAGTATTAAAGGATTATCCTTTACATATTGAATATTTAATTGGTAGTATGAGTAAAAAAGAAAAAAGTAAAATTGCTGAGAAGTTACAAAAAGGTGAGGTAGATATTTTAATAGGAACACACGCGATTTTAAATGAAAAATTATCTTTTAAAAATTTGGGTTTTATTGTTACGGATGAACAACATCGTTTTGGGGTTAATCAAAGGGATTTGTTAACGCAAAAAGGAATTTTACCTGATATGCTTTTTATGAGTGCAACTCCAATTCCCAGAACTTATGCTTTAACTATTTATGGCGACATGGATACTTCACTAATTAAACAAAAACCACAGGGGCGTAAGGAAATTATTACCAAAGTTGTAAAAGAAAAGGATTTAAAAGAAGTGCTTTTTAAAGTTTTAGAGGTTATTAAAAAAGGGGAACAAGTCTATGTAGTCGCGCCGATGATTTTAGAACAAGAAGAGAGTGATTTAAAGGATGTGTATTTGTTAAAAGAAAAGTTTGACTTAGCGTTTCATGGTAAAGTGCCAATGGGAATTTTGCATGGAAAATTAAAGAAAGATGAAAAAGAAGAAGTGATGAATGATTTTAAGTTAGGTCGAACAAAGATTTTGATTTCTACTACAGTTGTAGAAGTAGGCGTCGATGTTAAAAATGCAACTGTGATGATTATTTTTAATGCAGAACGCTTTGGACTTGCTACTTTACATCAACTGCGGGGACGAGTTGGGCGAAATGACAAGCAGAGCTATTGTTATTTAATTTGCAATGAGGATAAGGAGCGCTTAAAGGTCTTAGAAGAGAGTAATGATGGTTTTTATGTTAGTGAAAAGGACTTTGAATTTCGGGGTGAAGGTGATTTATTCGGCGTAAAACAAAGTGGGGATATGACTTTTATAATTGCTAATTTAAAACGTGATTATAAAATTTTATTACAAGCTAAAGAAGATGTGATTGCTTTTTTACAATCTAAAAAATATTTGCAAGAGCAAAAATATATGCAAATTATTAACAAGTTGGATTTTACTAATTGACAAATTTTAAAAAAAATAATATGCTTATTGTAGCATAGTTATAAACGCTATGCTGGTACATATTCACGATCACTTCTGAATGTGTGCCTAAAAACCCCCTGAAATCTCAGCCGAAAGGCTGAGATACTTTGTTTTATAAGGGTTTTTAATGATTATTTTTTGTTTCAA
>CALVJI010000069.1 GCA_944332105.1 uncultured Bacilli bacterium | reverse complement strand
TGATATAATAATCGTGCAATAAAGAGAAGGAGAAAACGAAAATGAAAATGTGTTTAAGCGAGGGAATGAAGAGAATAGTATCCCTGGAAAAACGAATAAAATGATTAGTCGATATGCGGATTTGATTGGCGTTACTTTTGAGAGTAGTGAAAAATATTTAAAAACTAAAGGGAAAGTTATTTATACAGGTCATCCTTGTGGGGCGTGGGCGCTAGAAATTTCTAAAAAAGATAAAACGACCCTTGGTTTTACTAAAGGAAGTAAGCTTATTACGATTGTCGCGGGTTCTTTGGGAAGTGGGTCTTTAAATAAAAAGATGCAAGCTTGTTTACAGAAGATGGACAAGAAGCATTATGAAGTTTGCTATATTACAGGTAAAAGTCATTATGAGGAGTTTATGAAAGAAAGTTATCCTAGTAATGTAAAAGTGCTTCCTTATGTAGAGGAGTTGCCAGGACTTTTAAAGGCAAGTGATTTAGTTGTTTCACGGGCTGGCGCTGGTTCTTTAAGTGAGATTTTAGCTTTAGAAGTACCGGCGATTATTATTCCAAGCCCTAATGTTGCCAATAATCATCAGTATTATAATGCGTTAGAACTTCAGAAGAAAAACTGTATTTATTTGTTAGAAGAAAAGGATTTGACAGTAGATTCTTTTTTAGAAAAAGTAGATTTTTTACTTAAAGATACCACTACACGTTTAAAAATGATTCATGCGATGCATAGTTTGGATACGAAAAATAGTGCAGAGGTTATCTATCATGAAATAAAGGAAATGATATCATGAAAGAGGTTTTATCTCAATTTGGTATTGTAGAAGAAAATGTCGATTTAGAAACACTAAATACTTATCGCATTAAGACACACACCAAATATTTGCTTCATCCACGTAATGAAGAAGATGTGCAAAAATTTGTGAATTATGCCCACGAAAATCATCTTTCTTATTTTGTGTTAGGTAATGGATCAAATGTGATTTTATCTGATACGATGTATGATGGAGTGATCGTTAAATTGGATCAAATGCGGCAAATAGAATATCAGGAAAATGAAGTAACTGTAGGTGCTGGAGTGATGCTTAATTTTTTAGCACGCGATTGCTTAGAACATGGGCTTTGTGGTTTAGAATGGGCCAGTGGTATTCCAGGAACGGTTGGCGGGGCTATTTTTGGCAATGCGGAAGCTTATAAAACTGCGACTTTTACTTATTTAAAAAGTGTTCGTTATTTAACGCCTGATGGCGTGATAAAAACATCACCAAAAGAAGAACTTTCCCATGATTATCGGACAAGCTTTTTTAAAGAAAACCCAGGTCATATTATTTTAGAAGCGGTTTTTTGCTTGCCAAGTGGAGATAAGAAAAAGTCTTTAGGGCTTATTGCTGATCGGTTGCAAAGACGATTGGCATCACAACCATTAGAGTATCCAAGTGCTGGAAGTGTTTTTCGCAATCCTAGTCCGACACTTCCTAGTGGGAAACTTATTGATGAGTTAGGATTAAAGGGAACAAGAATTGGTGATGCGATGGTAAGTGTCAAGCATGCAAATTTTATTATTAATTTAGGGAATGCGACTGGAAAAGATATTCGAAGTTTGATACAATTAGTACATGATAAAGTAGAAGAAGCATATCACATCGATCTAATTTTAGAACAAGAATATAAGGACTGGTGAGACGGGTGAAAAAGAAGAAGGTAATTAAGCGGAAAATTAAATGGAAAGCAGTTTTTAAAATTTTCTTTCTTCTTTTTGTCGTGGGATTGATTTTTGTTTATTTATTCAATTTAAAAACAAGGAATATTATTATTATTGGGAATGAACTTATTTCTGATCATGAAATTATAGTTGCCTCTGGTTTTAAAAACTATCCTTATTTATTTCGGACGAGTACAAAAGAGATTGAAAGCAGAATACAGAGCATTGACGAGATTGATAAAGCAGAGATTCATAAAAGTATTTTCGGAACATTGACAATTCAAGTAGAGGAATCTTTACCGTTGTTTTACAATCGAAATACGAACAAGCTTGTCCTTGCAAATCATAAAGAAGTTGACAGTTTATTAATAAATGGTGTACCTACTTTGATTAACTATGTGCCAGATACTTTGTATGAACGCTTAGTAGACGAGTTAAAAGAAATTGATTCAAATGTGTTAAAATTAATTAGTGAGATCGAGTATCAACCTTGGCAGAGTAATGATGTGATGATTGATGAAACTAGATTTTTTCTTCGGATGACCGATGGAAATAGTGTTTATGTGAATTTGATTAATCTTTCTAAATTAAATAGTTATATTGAAATCTATGCTTCTTTAGAGGGAAAAAGTGGAATTTTGTATTTAGACTCATCTAGTGATCGAATATCATTTAGTCTGTATGAAAGTTAGCTTTTGAATAATTTATTTACTTGTGATAGAATATAACCGTGATGTTTATGGAAAAAGTGAATTACCACCGGAAAATGTTGGAAATTATTTCAGAAAATGAAGATAAAGGGCTTGTGCCTACTTTGTTATTGCATACTTGTTGTGCACCTTGTTCTTCGGCTGTGTTACTTAAATTAGCCGATCATTTTCATATTACCGTTTTTTATTATAATCCAAATATTGAACCGTATGATGAATATGTTAAAAGAAAAGAGGAACAAATCCGTTTTTTAAAAGAGTTTCACACAGTTTATCCGATCGCTTTTTTGGACTGTGATTATGATGCAGATGCATTCTTGAAAATGAGTAAGGGTTTGGAAAGTGAAAAAGAAGGAGGCATTCGTTGTCATAAGTGTTATCGTTTACGGTTAGAAAAAACTGCGCAGGTAGCAAAAGAAAAAGGTTTTGATTATTTCGGAACAAGTTTAACGGTTAGTCCTTATAAAAATGCAGAGAAGATTAATGAGATTGGCGAGGAACTTGCTGGAAAGTATGCTTTATCTTTTTTATATAGTGATTTTAAAAAGGAAGATGGGTATAAAAAGAGTATTCTAATGTCCAAAGAATATCATTTATATCGACAGGATTATTGTGGGTGTCTTTTTTCTAAAGAAGCACGTGAAAAAGAGAAGCGTTTAAAAGCATTAGAAAAGAGTCTTTAATGGTGGAAGACTCTTATTTTTTTTCGTATAATACATTTTTTTTGTATTCTTCATAGGCTTTCGTTTCTAACTCATCTTTATAATATTCATAAGAAAGATTTTTAGATTTAATTAATTGTTCTACTAAGTACTCTGTGAAGTGTGGGTTACGAATTAATAAAGGACCAATTAGGTAAGTGCCATAGAAGTTTTTCTTTTTTATGCCTTCAACGATGGAATTTACTACATATCCGTTCCCTTGTAAAACATCAAATAAATGTTTTTCTTTCACATATTTTAAAACAGTGGAACGATTTTGAAAACCGATGATCTCGTCATCTAGTTTTTTCATACGATATACTTGTTCACCGACAATGCGGGTTTCATTTTCGAATGCTTCGTAATTAAAAAGACCTAAAGCTTCTTTTTCTTCTTCTTGTAAAGTGATAAATGATTTACCGAAAAGATCAATGGCATTGCCGGTTACTAAGAAGAATTTTTTGTCGTTTATTGCTGTGATTAATTCTTTTTTTCTTTTTAATAAATCTTCTCTTACTAATTCAAAGGCATGACGGTTGCCACTGCCAATGTAGAAAAAATCGTATTTTGAAAAATCAATTTCATCTTCAAGTGAAAGGTAGTGGACAATCGTTTTGATGTTATGTGCTTCTAAATGGTGGGTTAGGGCACTGATGTTGCCATGCTCGCCATATAAATTCATTAGATCATAGTATAAATGGGCAATTTTAATTGTTTCCATGTGTTTCCTCCTTGAATTTGTTTAGTAATATTTCGGTCATATCAAAGCAAACCATGGTGTAAATGTCGCCGGTTGTTTGTTCTTTTAATATAGGAATAAGATTATTTAAGTTTTCAATTAAAATCATTTTCTTTTGGGGAATATGGGCATAGTTGAGTCTCACATAGACATCCCATTTAAAACGACCAATGAGTAAAATTTTGTCGATTGATTCATCGTTTAAAAGTTCAAAATCTACATCCCATAGCCAAGATAAGTCGTTATATTTATATCTTCTTGAGACATTATCAAATCCTAAGATAACCACTTTTTTTCCTCGGGCATTTACGATGTATTGCAAAGATTGATAATAACTTAAACAGTTTTCATTTTTGCTTTCGAGCATCGTAATTGTGCGATTATCTATTGAGAGCGCTTTTCCTCTTTTGGTAGGAATTTGATCTTCGTTAAAAGTATGGCAAATTTTTTCATCGGAAATCCCAATCGTATGACAAAGGGCATAGGCAGCTGTGGAAGCATAGGCAGTAAATAGAAAATCTTTGTTTAAAATGATATCGTGGCCATTGATTTGCATATGTTTTTCTTGTAAGTTGATTTTTGAGCCTACGTAATCGGGATTTCCTCTTTTAAAATCGCAGTTTGGACAATAGTATGAACCAATATGACCATAGTGATAAAAAGAATAGATGAGTTTTTTATGGCAGTTTGGGCAGTAGGCATCATCAACGTTGAATTCAGAACTTTTTGTGTAAGAATCTTTTGTTTTGTTTAACCCAAATGTGATTATTTTGCCTTTAAATGTTAAAGAGGCTTTCATAAGTCCTGGATCATCAGCATTTAATATGAGCGTAGTATTTTCATCTAAAGCATTAAATATCGCATCATAAATTAAATCAGGTGAGCCATTACGAGCGGGTTGATCACGAGTAATATTCGTAATCACTAGATGGGTCATTTTGTTTTTTTGAAAAGCAAGATGGAGATGTCTTTCATCTAATTCTAAGAGTAAGACTTCATGTTTAAAACGACCAAAGATTGTACAGTTATTTAAAATAAGGGTTGTGATGGCTCTTATCCCGTTGCTACCTGAAGCATTATAGACAACATCATAACCGGCATCTTTTAAAATGTGATAGATAAAATTCGTTGTTGTTCCTTTACCACTAGAACCTGTAACACCAATGACATATTTAGGGTATTTGATTTTTTCTAATATATGCTGATTGATATTGTAACTAATGGCTCCAGGAAATTGTGTGCCATTTTTACCACAGATTTTTAAAATAAAGGAAAGACCTTTATTAATTAGAATTTGCAAAGCGCGTAGCATATAACCACTTCCTTGTTTTAAATTATAACACGCCTTGTTTAGGGTGTAAATTAAAGAGAAGAAAAAAGCGAGAAAAAGTTTTTGGTGAGACAGTAAAGATTGTCTAATAAGAAGAGTAGAAGTAGCGTGTATGTAAGAAGACGTGGTGTTTTTTTAAGAAGAGGCGCTACTAAGGGATAAAAGAGATATTCAATTATAAGAGCAAGAATTCCCCATATTAGAGAGATGAAAACATTGATATAAGGACCTATCGATAAGAAAAGCCCTTCATAATTCCAAAAAGAACGATGAAAAAGAGTAGCAGTTATTAAGCCACCTAATTCTTCTAGAAGGGTTAATGAAATAACACTGAGAAGAAAGCAAAAAAATACTTCTTTCTTTTTGGATAATTTATATTGAGTTAATTTTTTATGGATGGCATGGACGATGAGTAATCCGAGTCCATAAATGGGCATCCAAGGACCAATCAGTAACGTTTCTTTCGTTTGATGGGCTAATAAACTTAAACTAAGTTCTCCAAGATATCCTAATATTGAAAAAAGTAAAAAGCTATTTAGATAAAACATAAGTCATCACATGAATAGTTTGGTGTTTTTTACAAGAAATATACATTTGTTCTTTTAATAAAGATACGTTATAACCCGAGTTTGACAGTTAATAAATATAAAAAAGTTTAATTTTTCTTGAAATTAAGCTTTTCTTTTGATTTT
>CALVJI010000068.1 GCA_944332105.1 uncultured Bacilli bacterium | reverse complement strand
ATTATATCTTTTTTTCTTGTTCTTTTCAACAGATTTTGCGATGTTGCAATGCAAATAAACGTTTGCTATAATGATATCGGATACATTTGAAATTCAGATGCGTTCCCTTTCTAAAAAGAATAGAAAGGGTGTGATATTATGAGTAAAAGAGAACAATCTCAATATTTAATAATATTACTTTTATTTTTTTTAGTATTTATACTATTATTTAAATAAAAAAGCATCTGAAACAACTTTGTTGTATTCAGATGTCTATCAACCATAAGGGGATTCATCTGATCTTCAGTTCAGATGTATCCACTAAAATTATAATCAAATTGCTTTGATATATACATTATATACTTTTTTCTTCTTATTTTCAATCGAAATTTTCATTGAATAACGAACAAATATATGCTATAGTATTTTTGCATATATTTGCTTTTTTTGTGGCAAAATAATATTGTTTTTAAATGAGGTGTTGTAATGGATAAAATTATTGTTAAAGGCGCTAGAGAAAATAATTTAAAAAATATTGACATAGAGCTTCCTAAAAACAAATTGATTGTGATGACTGGAGTTTCAGGCAGTGGCAAAAGTAGTTTAGCTTTTGATACTATTTTTGCTGAAGGACAAAGACGTTATGTAGAGAGCTTATCTGCCTATGCACGGCAATTTATTGGTAATGTGGAAAAGCCAGATGTTGATAGTATTGAAGGTTTGAGTCCAAGTATTTCTATTGATCAGAAGACGACAAATAAAAATCCACGAAGTACAGTAGGAACCATTACAGAAATATATGATTTTTTACGACTTTTATTTGCGCGTATTGGTGTGCCATATTGTCCTAATCATCATATTCCTATTAAAAGTCAAAGTATTGAAGAGATGACAAATAAAATCATGGAGTTAGATGAGGGTACTAAATTAGAAATTTTGGCACCTGTTATTCATGGAGAAAAAGGAACACAGAAAGATTTGTTTGAAGATTTACGAAAAGATGGATATTCTAGAGTGCGGGTTGATGAAGATACATATTCTTTAGATGAAGAAATTAAATTAGAGAAAAATAAAAAGCATAATATTGAGGTTGTTGTTGACCGGGTTGTAGTTAAAGAAAGTGAGAGAAGTCGGATATTTGAATCAATCGAGTCAAGTACGAAATTAGCTCAAGGTAAAGTGTTGTTTCATATTATTGGTGGCGAAGAAATCTTGATGAGTGAAAATTATGCTTGTGTAAAGTGTAATTTTTCAATTCCTGAACTTGAACCTAGACTTTTTTCTTTTAATAGTCCATATGGTGCTTGTCCTGAATGTAAGGGATTGGGAACAAAGCTTAAAATTAGTGAAGATTTAATTATCCCTAATAAGGAAAAAAGTTTAAATGAAGGAGCGATTGTTGCTTATAATTTGGATAATAATATTTATAATCAAACAGTTCAAGCTGTCTGTAATTATTATGGTATAGATATGAATATGCCTGTTAAAGATATTCCAAGAGAAAAGTTTGAAAATATTTTGCTTGGTTCAAAAGATCCAGTAGAGATTAAGTATGTTTCAAAAACTGGTAATGTTCGTTATACTAATGATTATTATGAAGGAGTTATTCCTAATTTAGAACGACGTTATATGGAAACAACGAGTGCTTGGGTTCGGGAATGGCTTGAAGGATTTATGGTTGAAATGGATTGTCCAGTGTGTCATGGAACAAGATTACAAGATAGTGTTTTATCTATTTATATTCAAGGTAAAAATATTTATGATATGACGATGATGAGTATTAAAGAATTACGTGATTTTTTGCGTAATTTAAAACTTACAAATGAACAGGAAAATATTAGTCGTTTGTTATTGACAGAGATTGACAATCGCTTGTCATTTTTAGTGAATGTTGGTTTGGAATATTTGACACTTCATCGTAAAGCCGGTACTTTGTCGGGGGGAGAATCACAACGTATTCGTTTGGCGACTCAAATTGGTAGTAAATTATCTGGCGTTTTGTATGTATTGGATGAGCCAAGTATTGGACTTCATCAAAAAGATAATGAGAAACTTATTAAATCTTTGGAAGAAATGCGTGATTTAGGAAATACTTTAATTGTAGTTGAGCATGATGAAGATACAATGAGAGCAGCAGATTATTTGGTTGAAATTGGACCTGGTGCTGGTAGTGAAGGTGGGCAAGTTGTCGCGGTTGGAACGCCAGAAGAGGTTATGAAAAATGAAAATAGTTTGACTGGACGTTATTTAAGTGGTAAAGAGAAAATTGAAGTTCCTAAAAAACGTCGTAAGGGAAATGGCAAGTATTTGGAAGTTATCAAAGCAGAAGAAAACAACTTGAAAAAAATTAATGTTAAGTTTCCATTAGGTAAATTTATTTGTGTTACAGGTGTATCTGGAAGTGGTAAAAGTACATTAGTTAATGAGATCTTGTATAAAACTGTTGCGAATAAATTGTATCGTTCTAAAGAGATTCCTGGTAAGTGTAAAGAGGTTCGTGGTTTAGAGAATATTGATAAAGTAGTTATGATTAGTCAAGATGCGATTGGAAGAACTCCACGAAGTAATCCAGCTACTTATATTGGCTTATTTGATGATATTCGTGATTTATTTGCAAATACAAAAGAAGCCAAGATGCATGGTTATGATAAAGGACGTTTCTCTTTTAATGTAAAAGGAGGAAGATGCGAGGCTTGCTGGGGTGATGGTGTTAAAAAAATTGAGATGCATTTTTTACCAGATGTGTATGTGCCTTGTGATGTTTGTCATGGTAAACGTTATAATAAAGAAACTTTAGCGATTACTTTTAAAGGAAAAAACATTAGTGATGTTCTTAATATGCGAGTTAGTGAAGCGGCAGAATTTTTTGAAAATGTGCCAAAAATTAAAAGAAAAGTGGATATTTTAATGGATGTTGGACTCTCTTATATTGAACTTGGTCAAAGTGCACCAACCCTTTCTGGTGGGGAAGCTGGTAGAGTAAAATTAGCTAAGGAGTTACAAAAGAAACCTACTGGTAAAAGTCTTTTCATTTTGGATGAGCCAACTACTGGTCTACATTCAGAAGATATTAAAAAATTATTAGTCATTTTAAATCGAATCGTGGACAATGGCGACACGGTTATTGTGATTGAACATAATCTAGATGTGATTAAGATTGCTGATTATGTAATTGATTTAGGTCCAGATGGTGGAGTAGGTGGCGGGACTGTAGTTGCCGCGGGAACACCTGAGGAAGTAAGTAAAGTGGATGCTTCTTATACTGGACAGTGGCTTAAAAAATATTTATGAAGATAGTTTTATACTATCTTTTTTTGCTGTGATATTGTATACTGGAAATAAGAAGTATGAGGATATATGGATAAGTGGAAAATACGTAAAATACGAAAAGAAGTCAAACAATATGATGATAGAAGTGCTTTATCGTTTTTAGAATTATTAGATTTATTAGAATATGATATTTTACATTTTCATGAAAGAGGTCATTATTTTTATCTTTTACAAGTTCTAACTTTGCTCAGTGAAAAAGTAGATACTATTGCTTTTGATACAGTACTTTATGAAAGAATTCAAAATATTCGTGTAAATATTAAAAAGATTTTGTTAAATAAAAAAATGAAAGAGAAGAATCGAGTAACTTATTCTTTATTAAAGAAAATATTAGGAAAGATTGAAATTCTTTCTTTGACTTGTAATGATTTTATTGACCATAAATACGATGGTAGTAAAATGGAGTTGCTTTACTATTTATTGTTTTCAATAAAAAATGTGGACGTTTTAGAAAATTTGATTCAACAAAAACCGCATCTGATTAATCTTTTAGATAAGAAGGCTTATCAACTTTTTTTGAAAGTCTTGGATAAATATTTAGAGGCTTTACGACAGCATGTGAGTAATCATTTGAAGTATTTTGATGATGTTTTGTATTATGATGAAGTACTGCAAGTGCTTTTAAAATATGAGGGTTCTCATTTGTCTATTGGTGATTATCGGTGTGTGATTCAAAAATTAGATAATGCAATAGAGATGTATATGGGTGAGAATCAAGAAAGGTATTTATATTTTATTCATAAATGGGAAACGTATTTTCTTAATAAAATGCATGAAATTTTGTGCACAAAGTCTTTGGTGTCATCTGCTTCTTCTTTGGATGAAATTTGTTATGAATTTATGGTTCCAAAAGAGTTTTCATTACCGGTTCTGCAGGCTAGTACAGTGTGTTATTTAAAAAATAAGAAAAATTTGCATAAAAGAAAACTTCCTAAAATTTATACTGTGGATGGATTAAAAACTAAAGTGATTGACGATGGGTTTAGTTGTTCTTATGAAAATGGATTATATCATTTGGGAATACATATTGCTAATCCTTTACTTTATATGGATCCCCATAGTATTCTTTTACAAGAAGCAACTAAAAGAATTATGACTCTTTATTTACCCGATACTTCCATTCCATTATTTCCTACACTTTTATCCCAAGATTTGTTTAGTTTAAAAGCAGGGGAAGCGCATCAAGTACTTAGTTTATATGTGGACATTAATTTAGAAAGACAGCGTATTGAGCATTCCTACTTTCAAACAGAGTGGGTAAATGTTTTGAAAAATGATTCTTATGCTTCATGTGATCAAATTTTGGCGAGTCATGCAATGAGTGAGTACAAAGAAACTTTGGTAGCTATTCAGAGAGTGCTTCCTTTTTTACAAAAATATTTTCAAGTTGATGAGGTCTATTCTTTGGTAAATGAAAGTTCTGATGCAATTTTGCCGACCCAGACAAAAAGTGAGCAAATGGTGGCTACACTTGCTATTTTTATGAATCGATATGCTGCTACTTTTGCCTTAAATAAAAATATTCCTTTTTTGTATCGTAATCATGAATTAAAAAACTTTTATCGTGAAGAATTAGAACAGTTTAAAATGGTATTAAAGAAAGAAAAAAATACTCGAGCTTATTTAAATGAAATTGAGATTTTAAAAAGTCGTTATCCTAAGAGTTACTATGATATTGTTAATAGAGGACATGCAGGCCTTCATATTACGGCTTATTCACATATTACGAGTCCTATTCGAAGAGTTGCAGATGATTATAATATGCTTTCTATAATGAAATGGCTAGCTAATGATACTAGTGATATGGAGTGGTATAAGCATGAACTTCTTTTAAAAGAAATTGCTGATTATATAAATCATCAACAAAAAGCATTGGATACGTTTTCGTTCAGATATTTTTTGCAAAAGAAAAACAAACCTCGTTAAAAGGTTTGTTATAATCGAACTGGCGCTTGATGTAGGTTTTGCACTATTTTCAAAATAATCTAGAAAGGTTTATTTTGGAGTATTATGTAATTTATGATCTAAATGACAATTTGATTGCATATTGCGATGATATTGTAGAATTAATTAATTTTACAAAGTTGAGAATAAAAGATATTCATTATAAGTTTAGAAAGAATTCTTTTAATGATACTTTTAATTTCTATATTTTTATTATTATTAATAAAAAAAAGTATAAAATTTATAAATTTTTTGATGAAAAGGTCGAGAGGCCTTTTTTTGTATGTTATAACATTTTTGAAAGGAGTTTTTAATTTATGAACGCAAAGGTAAAACTAGTTGAAAAAATGTCTAAAGCTGGAAATCCATATAAGGTTTTAAGCTTAGAGGTTAATGGTAAAACTATTGAATTGCATTGCAATTATGCTGATATAAAACTTTTAGAATTCATTTTACAATAATTATTTTAGGCTTTCTCAATTGTGCCTATCCCCTATACACTTGTTTTTTGCTAAAAAAATATACATAAAACACTTCAAAAAAATTTGACTCTTAGAACTTATAATTCTTTTAAACAATTGAGATTTTACATAACTACTTCCAGGTAGGCATGGCTTTCACAATTGTGCCATGAACTCCTGTAATCATCTTCTTTTTTTATAAA
>CALVJI010000067.1 GCA_944332105.1 uncultured Bacilli bacterium | reverse complement strand
TTTTATCATATATTTAAGGTTGTTGTCTTTTTTATGAATTTAAAATTGTAACTTTTATTTTTGGAAAGTCCCTATATGAAAAAAATTTGTATGAAGACTATTATAAATCTGAATGTCACTTAAGCAACTGGCTAAATTCATTTGGAAGTCTTTGGACTTTAAATAGAGTTAATAATGCTGACAATCAAGTTTTTTATGCGGATGGTTCTATTTTAAGAATGTCAGCTAATTCTACTACTAAGGCAGTTTATCCTACTGTTTATTTATCTTCAGATGTAAAAATTATTTCTGGAAATGGTACAATGGAAAATCCTTATGGTTTATCAGTGAATTAATATTATCAGTCGTAAATTGAAGATCTGGCTTAACTGCTAGACTTTTTTTGTTGGTAAATCTTTGTCAAACGTTGTCAATTTTCATTTTCCTTTCACATGTTTTACAGTATTTTTTGATATACTTATTTATAGGAGGCTTAACATGGGGAAAAAAATCATCGATAATGTCAAGCAGTTTTTTAAAGAAAATTATAAATATTTATGTATTTTGTTAGTTATTTTAATTCTTTTTCAATATGAACTTCCTTATAAGATTTATACGCCTGGAGGCATGGTTAATTTAAGTGATCGTATTAGTGTGGAAGGTGGGTCTACTTCAGAAGGAGAATTAGGAATGGCTTATGTTTCTATGGTGCGAGGTAGTATTCCTTTTTTACTTCTTTCTTATATTATTCCCGATTGGGATATTGTGCCTGAATCCGAGGTGACTTATTCTAATCAAACTTTTGAAGAAACTGTTAAGGCCGATCAAATTGCTACTCAGCAATCGGTAGATTCGGCTATCATCGCGGCATATCGTGAAGCAGGAGAAGAAGTTCATGTTTATAGTGAGAAAGTAAATATCACATATATTGATGATGGGGCTCAGACGGATATTCAGTTATTCGATCAAATTATTCAGATCGAAGGCGAAAGTATTTCTTCAACAGCTGAGCTACGAGCAGTCATTCAAAATTATGAAGTTGGTGATACGGTTCATCTTAAAGTGCTCAGAGATGATGAAGAAAAGGATTGCACAGCTGTTGTCTATGAATTAAATGGTAGTAAAGTGATCGGGGTATCGATAACCGTGACTTATGAATACGATGAGACACCCGCGGCTTCTATTGAAATGAAAAAAAGTGAGTCAGGACCATCTGGTGGGCTGATGATGAGCCTAGCTATTTATGATGCTTTAGTTGAAGAAGATATTACAAAAGGTAAAAAAATTATTGGAACGGGAACGATTGATATCAATGGTAATGTTGGCGCGATTAGTGGTGTGAAATACAAGCTTATCGGTGCAGTTAAACAAAAAGCAGAAGTTTTTTTAGTACCCGTAGATAATTATGAAGAAGCAAAATCTGTTAAAGAAGAAAAAGGATATGATATAGAATTAATTCCGGTTCTAACTTTACAAGAAGCTATTCAAAGTTTAGCAGAATTGTAAATTTTTGTATAATTTTTGAAATTCTTTCTCATAAATAAAGAGAAAGGATTTTTAATTTATGGCAAAATATAAAGTAGAAATTACAGGAGTAAATACGAGTACTTTAAAAGTATTATCTAATGAAGAACAGATGGCTTTGTTTGCAAGAATGCATGCAGGAGATGAACGCGCTAAAGACGAATTAGTTATCGGAAATTTACGGTTAGTTTTAAGTGTTTTAAAAAAGTTTCACAATACGAAGTGTAACATGGATGATTTGTTTCAAATTGGAGTGATCGGGCTTATTAAAGCCATTGAAAATTTTGATCCTTCTTTGGGTCTTAAACTATCCACGTATGCTATTCCTTTAATCGTTGGAGAAGTAAAAAGATACAATCGTGACAACCAAAGTTCGGTGCGTGTTAGTCGTGGTTTAAAAGATTTTGGATTTCAAATTTTAAATTATAAAGAACAATATACAAGAGAAAATGGAGTAGAACCTAGTTATGAGACAATTGCCAAACATTTCCATTCTTCTGTTTTTCAAATTGCTTATGCATTAGATGGATTAAAAGAACCGATGAGTATTTATGAACCCATTTATAATGATGGAGGTGAGCCGATTTATTTAGCTGATCAATTGGCTGAAAATAAAGAAGTAAATGAAGATCGGGATAATTATTTGTTATTAAAGAAAAGTTTACTTAAATTAAAAGAAAGAGATCGGAACATTTTAATCGAACGTTATATTATTGGGAAGACGCAGATAGAAATTGCTGAACGGTTACAGATTAGTCAAGCTCAAGTCTCACGGATTGAGAAAAATGCTATTTTAAGTATGAAAAAAATGATGAAATAAATTAGACAAATTCACCACTTTTCTTTTCATATCGTGTAAAATACTGATATAATAAGAACAAGAAAGAGTGGATGAAGTATGAAAAAAATAATTTTGGTAGATGGAAACAACCTTATTTTTCGTAGTTATTACGCAACGGCGTATTCAGGAAATTTACTTAAAAATTCTAAAGGGTTTCCAACGAATGCCTTATATGGTTTTACTTTAATGATACATAAAATTTTAGAAGAAGAAAAACCAGAATATATTGCTGTGGCTTTTGATATTGGTAAGAATTTTCGAAAAGAAAAATATGATTTTTATAAAGAAGGAAGAAAAAAAACACCAGATGAATTACATATGCAAGAACCTTATGCTCGAAAGATTTTAAAAGCGATGGGAATTCCTTATTTTGAACTTGCTCCTTATGAAGCAGATGATATTATTGGTACATTTGCTAAAATGGTAGAGGAAGATCCAGATTTTGTTGGAACAATTATTTCTTCTGATCGTGATTTATTGCAGTTAGTAAGTCCTCAGTTAGAGATGAAACTTTTGAAACAAAAAGATTATATACGGTATAATCCAGAGACTTTTAAAAAGGATTACGGTATCGAACCGATACGTATTATTGATTTAAAAGGACTTGCGGGGGACTCATCTGACAATATTCCTGGTGTCCGAGGAATTGGTGAAAAAACCGCTTTACAACTTTTACAAAAATATGATACGGTTGAAGGAATCTATGAACATATTGATGAAGTTAAAGGAAAGACTAAAGAAAAATTACTCCAAGATAAAGAGCAAGCGTTTATGAGCAAAGCAATCGCGACAATTTACCGAGATGTGCCTTTAGAAGTTCATGATTTAGAAGATATTAAGTATACAAAAGGAAATGAAGAAGAGTTGTATGCGATATATGAAGAATTAGAGTTCTATTCTTTTATGAAAGGACTAAAACAAGAAAAAGTTGAGATTGATACAAGCTATATAGAAATAAAAGATGCGAGTGAGATTAAAGAAAGTAATGAATATGCTTTTTATTTAGAACTTGATGGGGCTAATTATCATTTGAGTTCTATTTTGGGCATGGCTGTCACGAGTAAAGAAGGATCTTATTTTGTTTCTAAACATTTAATTAAAGATGTTTTAGAAAAGATTCAAGATAAGGTTTTATATACTTATGATTGGAAAAAAAATATTGTTTCATTATATCGTGAGGGAATACACTGTCCTAAAGTAAATACGGATTTAATGATTTTATATGCTTTAATTCAAGACGGAAGTAAAGATGATATTGCCTATTATGCCGTGCCTTCTGGTTATAACGTACAATTTTTAGATAATGTGTGGAAAAAGAAAGAAGGATTGACTCCCGAGTTAAAACAAGATATTGTACTTAAAAGTAAGTTTATTTTGGAGGCACGTGATCGAGCAATTTTAGATTTAAAACGGGATGAAATGTATGATTTATTTATTAAAGTTGAAATGCCTCTAGCGCCTGTTCTTGCTGATATGGAAATTGAAGGAATTAAAGTAGATCGGGATATTTTACAAACGATGAAGGAAGAGATGAAAGAGAAAATTACCTTGTTAACTAAGGAAATTTATGAGTTGGCAGGTGAAGAATTTAATATTTCTAGTCCTAAACAATTAGGAGAAATCTTATTTGTTAAATTGGGACTACCAAGTAGAAAAAAGAATAAATCAGGCTATAAAACGGATGCTAAAGTGATGCATAAGTTACTGGGAATTCATCCAATAATCGCGAAAGTATTAGAATATAGAAATGTTACTAAATTATATTCAACGTACTTAGAAGGATTAGAAAATTATATTTTAGAGGATGGTAAAATTCATACGATTTTTAAACAAAATTTTGCTAGAACTGGACGTCTTTCATCATCTGAACCTAATTTACAAAATATTCCTGTACGAGATGAGGAAGGAAAGAAAATCCGGAGAGCCTTTTTTCCAAGTAATGATGAATTTTTAAGTGCCGATTATAGTCAAATTGAATTACGGATCCTCGCGCATATTTCAGGTTCTAAAGAATTACAAGATGCTTTTATTCATGATCAAGATATTCATACGAAAGTGGCTGCAGATATTCATGGGATTAAAGAAAGTGAAGTTACTAAACAGATGCGTAGTACAGCTAAAGCAGTTATTTTTGGCATTGTTTATGGTATTAGTGGTTTCGGTTTAGGAGAGAATTTAGAGATCAGTGCGAAAGAAGCTAAAAGTTTCATCGATAAGTATTATGAACTTTATCCTGGAGTTAAACGTTATATGGATAAGATTGTGGAAGAAGCATATCAAGAAGGAAGCGTTCGGACACTTTTTAATAGAAGACGGGTTATTCCAGAGTTAAATAGTCCTGAGTATATGGTAAGGCAGGCTGGAGAGAGAATTGCTTTAAATACGCCTATTCAAGGAACAAGTGCCGACATTATTAAAAAAGCTATGGTTGAGATTTATGAAGCTTTTCAAAAAGAGAATATTCGTTCAAAAATGATTTTACAAGTTCATGATGAGCTCATTTTTGATGTTATTAAAGAAGAACAAGAGAAAGTAGAAAATATTGTTAAAAATATTATGACACATACAATAGAATTAGAAGTGCCTTTGAAAGTGAGTGCTGATTATGGAAAAAATTGGTATGATACAAAATAAAAAGAAAATTATTGGAATTGTTCCAACGCTTCATCTTTATGAAAATGATGATCCGTATCAAGATCGATATGTATTTATTAATAATTATCCTAAAAAAGTTTATGAAGCAGGGGCTATTCCTCTAGGATTACTTTTTAATGACGGGAAAATTTCATTAGACCAACTTGAGTTATGTGATGCTTTTTTGTTTCCTGGAGGAAGTCGTATTGATCATGAGCTTTATAAAGTTTTGTTATATGCTTATCAAAAGAAAAAGCCTGTACTTGGAATATGCATGGGTATGCAAGCAATGGCTATCTTTTCAGTCATGTTTGAGGAAACTCATTCAAAATATGCTAAGATGTCAAGTGAAGAAATCAAAGCAGTGTATCAAAATATGAAAAAAGAAAATCCAACATTGGAAATGTTAGAAAAACCAAATGGACATGGTTCTATTATTTTAAATCGAACGAATGAGGAAGAGGCTAAGCATTTTATCCAAATTGAAGCTGGTTCTTTTTTGGAAGAAGTTTATGGTACTTTAGAAGAAAGAGTAGTTAGTCTTCATAATGTTGTAGTTAGAAGAGTTGGCCCTTTGTTTAAGATTGTTGCTCATGCTCCAGATGGAATCATTGAAGCGATTGAAAGTGTGGATCCAACATTATTTTGGATAGGTGTACAGTTTCATCCGGAAGTAACTAATGATTCTTTGATCGCTAAATGGATTGAAAAAATTTAGTAGAGAACTCTTTGTGATGAAGAGTTTTTTTTATAAAAAAAATAATTGAGATTCTATGTGACTTTATGACTTTCTAAGTTTTTACAAGTAGTTTTTGTAAATTTCTTAAAAAAGTTGTGATTTTGCTTAAAATTTTAGTTTAATCCACGACTTAAAACACCAAAAGTGATTATTTATATTTTGAATTTATAAATATTATATATTTATGAAAAAATGGTTAATTTAAGTTAGGATATCCCGTTTGGATATCCCGAATTATTTAATTGATAAGCAACAAAGTGAAACTTTGTTG
>CALVJI010000066.1 GCA_944332105.1 uncultured Bacilli bacterium | reverse complement strand
TATTTTTCATATATTACCTCTATTCTATAAAGATAGTATAGCATGATATTATATTAAATTGCCCCGGAAAATTTTTTGCACCCTCTGCTTTATTATTTAATTTTAAGACATTCTTTTTTCTTTACTAAGTAAACATGCTTGGCTTCATCCATTAAAGCTTGATCATTATATGAATCTGTAAAAACAGTAGTAATCTTTTTTTTCGGATATTTTTCTTTAAAAATTTGTACTTTGTTCTTGCCAAAATTTAAATATTCTATTTTTCCTTCCTCTATATTTATTTCTGTAGCAATAATATTCTTAGTATGTAAATCTTCTTTTATTTCATTGATTAAAAAAGAAGGACTACACGTTAGAATAACATCCTCTTTTTTTATTTTAGCTAACATTTCTGGATTTAATTTTTGACGATTTTTTTGCCAAAACTCTTTGACAGATTGACGAATAAAATCTTTGTTTTCTAAAAAGACTTTAGTATATTTTTCCAATTCATATTGAAATTCTAAAGTACTCATTTTGCATCTTTTATATTTAATTAATAATTTAAGAATGCCTGGAAAATATTTTAATAGACTTTTTTTACGAACAATAATAAATACGGCAAAATCAAATGTACTTTCGCCATGATAAATTGTATTGTCAAAATCAAAAACTTGCATTTATCGTCCTCTTCCCTTTTTTTCTTCTTTTTCGCTGGCAAATTGTAATTCTATAAATTTGGTCATTTCTTGTTGCCAAACAATTTTCTCAGTTAATTTTTTTTCTAACAAAAAAACTTTATTCCACATTTTACGATATTCTTCATTAGATATTTTATTTTTGTATTTACTTTGTAAAATTTTTTCTGTTTTATGAATTTCGTCTAAAGCAAGTTTGGTATCTCCAGCGGTGCTTCCATTGTCTTCGATGACATCCATTACGAGTTTAAAAAGGCGACGATAAGCTACTTGGAATTGTAGTTTCATTGCTTTTTCTTGCCAACTTGGATAGACAATAATAATTTCTTTTACTTCGATAAATTGTGCATGGTCACGTAATTTAGGTTTCATTTTTAAGCCAGTGTATTGTAAATTTTTTTTGGCTAACAATTTAGATTTTTGCTCTTTGCGAATCTGATAACTCATATTCTCACCTATTTTTCTAATAAATCTTTTCTTCTTTTTTTGGTGTTTTCTAAAGCTTGTTCTTCACGCCATTTCCGAATTTTTTCATGATCACCTGACAATAAGATTTCAGGCACTTTTAAGCCACGGAAGTCAGCTGGTTTAGTATAAGTTGGATAATCTAAAGTGTTATTCATAAAAGAGTCTTCTTTATAGGAATCTTCTTTAATGACACCTGGTAATAACCTGATAATAGAATCCATCACAGCCATTGCCGGAATTTCTCCACCTGTTAATACATAGTCGCCAATGCTAATTTCTTCATCGACAAACTCGCGAATTCGTTCGTCGTATCCTTCATAATGGCCACAGACTAAAATCAAATGTTTTTCTTTGGCAAGTTCTAGGGCTTTGCCTTCTTTATAAGGAACACCTTGAGGACACATTAAGATTACTTTAGATTCAGCTGTTTTTACACTTTCAATCGCGGCCACGAGAGGCTCACAACGTAAGACCATGCCAGAACCTCCACCATATGGTGTATCGTCTACTTGGTGATGAGGAAGATGTGAGAATGTACGAAAGTCGATGACATGAATTTCAACGATTTTTTTCTCAATAGCTCGTTTAATAATCGATTCTTCTAAAATACCTTCAAACATTTTGGGGAAAAGTGTTAAAATATCAATTTTCATGCTATCAGTCCTTTAAGATTTTGACCAGCAATCGTTTTGGCTTGCCAATCTATCTTTTGAATATAAAATGGCACATAGGGAATTAAAAACTTTTTTTCTCCTGTGATTGCCAATAAAATACCGCTTTTATTATATCGAATATCTGAGACTTTTCCAATACTTTTTCCGTTTTCTTTCACTACTAACCCTATTAAATCTTGATAGAGAAATTCGCCATCTTTTAAAGATAATTCATCTCTTTCAATCCATATTTTTTGATGACGAAAGACCTCTACTTCGTTGATGTCTTTAAGATGATCGATTTCTATTAAATAACAGTTTTTATGAGGGCGAACATGGGTAATGATGTGTTTTTCGTCTTCAATATAGATCGGATGGTCTTTTTGAAAGACTAGATCTTTTCTTTCAAAGTCTGAGAAACACTTGAGTTCTCCTTTTAATCCGTGAGTTGATGATGTGTATCCAAAATAAATTTTACTCATAGTCTTGCCTCTTTGCTAATTCATACATTAATATAGATGCGCTGACCCCGGCATTTAGAGATTCGCATAACGGTGACATAGGTATATAAAGGAACTTATCGCAGAAAGTACGAATTTCAGGCCGCATACCTTGCCCTTCACTGCCGATGATTAAAGCATACTGTGGTGGTACATGACTTTCTTCTGGTTTAATGCCCCCACGAACATCGGTCCCAAAGATTAAATATTCACTGTGTATCTCGGTTAAAAATTCTTTTAAGTCACGACGCATGATAGCAACATGAAAAAGCATGCCTTCCGTACTACGAATCACTTTTGGATTATAGACATCGACCGTATGTTCACTCAGAATAATATTTTTGAAACCAAAAGCTACAGCACTGCGAATAATCGTCCCTAAATTTCCAGGATCTTGGATCTCATCTAAACATAGTGTCGGACCAGGTTCTAAGGTGCTATCCATTTTTTTACAAACGGCCGCGATCGTTGGTGGGCTAACTTGATCGGTAATTTTCTTCATAATTTCTTTGGTGACAATATATGTAGGAATACGACTTTCCTGCCGATTTTCTAAGGTAATAATTTCAACGACTAATCCTCTTTTTTTGGCTTCGGTAACTAAATGGCTTCCTTCTACTAAGAAAGTACCTGTCTTATCGCGTTCTTTTTTGTCTTTTAAATGACACCACTTTTTGACGCGTTCATTTTTGAGAGATTCAATTTTCATTCTCTAAGCCTCCTTCGTGCTTCTTTATAACGGGGATAATATTTGGCAACATGTGCCCAAAATCTAGAGCTGTGATTTGCTTCATAAAAATGGCATAGTTCATGGATGATCACATAATCTAGTAAATCGAGATCTTTTTTTAATAATTCACTATTTAAAGTGATCGTGTTATTTCCACGGTTATTGACACCCCATCTAGTTTTCATTTTTCGAATTTTTAATGTGAATTTAGGAATGTCCGAAAAATAAGGCAATATTCTATTTACTTCACTTGCAAAAATACGTACGCATTCTTTTTGATAAAAATTTGCTAAAGTTTTTTCATCTTTGGCAATGATACAATCTTGTTCAAAAAACACTTCTTTACTCATTCCATCAAAGATTCTTGTATAGGATTTTCCTAAATACCAGAAAAAAGCATCTTTTTGTTCTTCACTCGCTTTTTTTTCATACATTTTTATTAAAGCATCCGCATTTTGATATAAAAGACGTTCTATTTCTTTCGCACTCACTAGGCGACTACAATTTACTGTAATAGTATGACTATTTTTAAAGCGCATATAAATATTTTTATTTGGCTTGCGATTTATTTCTACTTCAAAAGGTTTATTATCTAAAACTATTTGCATGTAAACCACCCTAAAAACATGATACCATAAAAAAAAGCACTTTAAAAGTGCTAAATGGGCTAATTATAGAGACCCCCGAGCAGCTAAAGTTACAGTTACTTTGCCACTGAAAGTTTCTCCTTGTTGAGCATTTTGATTACCATTATTTGCATATTCATATACTAAGTAATATGTTGTTTCAGCTAAAGTTTCTGTATTAAATTCAATTTGTTCTAAAACGATTTTGCTACTGTTGATTAAAACGGTTGGCCCATAGACAAGTTCTGGTGTTCCGTTGATGGTTATACTATCTTCCTTTTGAAAGCCTTCGGCTGTTTGAGTTAATGTGCCTTCACTTCTTGTAATATTATTAGTTGTTGGATCAGTTGTTTTATATAAAGAGATTTGGACATCGCTACCAAAAGCGCTTGGTAAAGTGCTTGCTAGATCAATTTCATAAATGCCAGTGCCAGCATCTTGACCTTTAGAAATAGTAAATGTTTGCACCGCTTTAAGACCTGGGTAAACATCTGTTCCGGTAAAAGTTGTTTCTCCTTCATACAAAATATTACCAACTTTACTTGATGTTAAAGATGAATTGTTATTATTTAATTCATCAAACTGTGCAGAAAAATAAGCGAAAGATGTGGTAAACCCGACAATGGCTAAACACCCCACGATAATAGCTAGACTCGTTACACTTTTTTTGTTCATTAGGAATTCCTCTTTTCTATCTCTTAAAATTATTTTAAACAATTTTGAATAAAAAAGCAATAGTTCAAATTCATTCCCTTAAAAAAAGAGAAAATTTTTAGTTGTTTTCTCTTTCACTTATTAAGTCGGTTAAAGGAATAATCTCTAAGCCTTGATATTGAATTTGAGTGATTAAGATTTTTAAATATTCTAATCCTAAATTATCTTGCAAGTACACAATACTACCAGAACTTATTTCTTTGTATTTGCTCGTAAAATTACTTTTAGATAGGGTATAGGTTTCCTTTACTAATGTTTTTCCTTTTGATATACAAAAATCTTTTTGGTTATTTCCAACGTAACATAAATCTGTATTTTCCTCCCCTTTTTTTAAGGCTTTTTCGACTGCTTGATAATTTGAATAGTCATTATTTATTTTTAAACCATACTCTCTTTTGGTTTCTACGGTATCCTTAGTGGTGAGAACGGCATATGGGATACCCATTTCTTCCAAATAAGTTATCAATTGTTCATCGGCGGTAATAAAAGAAATGGCTTGTTTTTTACTATTTCCTTTTTCAATGATTTTGTCTTTATTGTCTGCTAAGGAAATCGTCGGATAAATTTCGTTAAAGACGAGTTCATTTTCTTCGAAAGCTCCAATATATTTCATATTTTGAAAGCTTTCCATAACATTTACTTCTTTGCCAATGATTCCTGGAATAATATACTCATCATAAATAATGCCATTAACCGAACTAGTTTCATAATCTTTTTTTACGGTTTCGATCGTTTCATATATCGGATCTTTTTGTTGCATAAACAATGCAATTTTTTCTGTGTAATAAAAACTAAAGCAAAGAATGGATAAAATTCCAAAAGCTCTTATATACTTATTCATTTTTTCACCTATTAAAGTGTATGTTACTCTCTGTTTTATTAGTCTTTTTTTATGTAATTTCTTCTTTCTTTTTCGTACTGCAGACAAAAGAAATAGACTCAGCGATTACTTCGGTGATAAATTTCTTTTCTTCTTGTTCATTGACATACTCACGAACTTGCAATCTGCCTTTAACACAGACTGTATCACCTTTTTTACAATATTCTTTGGCTCTTTTAGCAATGCCATTCCATAGAATGCAACGAAAAAAGTCTGTCTCATAGATGCCTTCTTGATTCTTAAAAGTTCTAGGAACTGCTAATGATAAAACTGTTCTGGCTTTATTTTCTTCTAAATTTAGCAGGTCTGGTTCACTAGCAAGACGGCCAACTAAAACAACGGTATTCAATCTAAAAACCTCCTTTCCTGCCCATTTAAACACATTTTTTAGAGGACCGCAAATGACGAATTTTAAGAATTTGGCTTTTAACATTCGCAAATTTTGAAAAAGGTATTGAGGATTTTAAAAATTGGTAACTAAAAATGTGCAAATTTTCAAAATTTGCATAAATTTCATTTTTTTTCAATTTTTTTATGCTATAATAATTTTTAGAATAGAGGTTCGATTTTGTATGACGGAAAAAATTATGCAAGACAACTTTTTATATTTACAGGAATGGAAAAAATATAATCCGCAACTACAAGATGCATTATTTATTGAAGAAGGTTGTTTGATTTGTAAAATTGCTGGTAAATTAGAAAAAGTAGATATCCACGATTTTTATTTACCAGACATTTTATATAATGAGGATTTACGTAAAGATGTTAGTAATACTTTGGCGGCTGAGGATTTATTTCGGATTATTCGAGTGTATGCCACTTCCCAAAAATTCCGGAAAGAACAACAACAAGAATTACTTAGCGCACCGGCTATTTTACATATTTGGACTCAACAAAATGTTTTATATATGGAAGATGATTTAGGAAGGAAATATAAATATACTACACCCCATCCAGAAAAA
>CALVJI010000065.1 GCA_944332105.1 uncultured Bacilli bacterium | reverse complement strand
AAAAATTAGAATAGATTTCTCTATTCTAAGCATTTCGTATTCTATTGATATAAGAATGAATTTTTGTTGACCATGTATCACTAGCAGCATACTTGTTTCCAATAGTTTCCGGAGTATTAAGTCCTTTTTGAATGTAATTTTCACTTAGATTTCTAATCATCGCTTCAATTCCTGCATCCAAAGACTCAAATGCTGCATAAGCTCCACAGCCACTACCCTTCATTCCACCAACGTTGTTACAAGATTGAACAAGATTACTACATGTCCAAGTACAACCTGTTTCATGTAAAGCAATCGCGACTGCTAAATACGGGTCCACACCATATTGAATCGCATAATTAGCAAATACTAGACCATAGCCTTCTAAACTACTATTAAGACTTCTATCTAGTTTCTCACCAAGTTCTTCCATTGTCATGCCTTCAAAAACAATAACAGGAGAAGAAGCCTTGAGACGCACAATTTCAATCTCTTGTTTATAACTCTCTGGGGTGTAATTTATTTGTTCAAATCGCTCTCTTTTGGCTTTTGTAACGATGGATTCAATCAAAACGCTTCCATTTGATAAAAGGGCACTATCCATTGATAAAATAGTGATACTCTTAACCATCATTGCAACTAATTGAATACTACATATTCCGATTAAAGCTATACATATAGTCTTAACCGAGGGTAATTTTTTCATTTCTAACCATCCTTCTTTTTCCGGAAAGCAGAATCATTATACTATATTATATGCTAGTTTGTCAAATTTTATGCGTAAATAAATCGAACAAATATACGTAAAAAGAGGCTTTGTTCCTTTATTTATCAGTCCTCAAAAACTATCCAAAAAAGAGAAAAGTAATCACAAAGGCCGCGATTATTCCTACTGCATCAGCAAACAAACCAGCCGATAAAGCATGCTTAGTTTTCGTGATTTTAACCGAGCCAAAATAAAGTGCTAAAACATAAATAGTTGTATCTGTACATCCTTGTAAATTACTCGCTAACCTTCCAACAAAAGAATCAGGTCCATATAATTCAAAAATATTACTCATAATAGCTAAAGAAGCAGTCCCAGATATTGGTCGTACTAAAGCCATTGGAATAACGCTAATTGGTATATTTAAAGCTTTTAAAATAGGTGTAAAATAAGAAAAGACAAATTCTAAGAAATGCGAATTCAAAAAAATATTAGTAGCAAACACCATTGCAATTACAGCCGGTGCAATTCGAAAAGTAGTTAAAAGTCCATCTTTTGCTCCCACCAAAAACGAATCATAAATATTTACTTTTTTCTTAAAGCCGTACAAAATAATAAAGAGGACAAAAATAGGAACGATATAATTAGAATTCATTTTCTCTTTCTCCTTTTAAAATAATCATATATTAAACCAGAAACATTAGAACACAAGGTAGCCAAAATACTTGTAATAATAATTTCTGAAGGATGCACACTACCATAAGAAAGACGAAGTGCAATAACCGTCGTCGGCACAAGTGTCACTCCCCCAGTATTCAAAACCAGAAAAGTAATCATTGCTTCAGTCGCCGTATCTTTCTCTGGATTATCTTTTTGTAAACACTCCATCGCTTTTAGTCCAAAAGGTGTCGCTGCACTTCCAAGTCCTAAAGCATTCGCCGCGATATTACTAGCAATATACCCTAATGCCGGATGATCTTTTGGCAAACTCGGAAATAACTTACAGAGCACAGGTCGAACCAATTTAGCAAACAAATCTAAAAGATGGGCATCTTCAGCAATCTGCATAATTCCAGTCCAAAGCACTAATAACGGAAGCATTTCTGTTAATAACTTAATACCATCTGCTCCACCTTTTAAAATTTCTTCATTTAAAACATCAATATTTCCCGTTCCAATAAAGAAAAAGGAACCAACTGCAATAAAAATTAACCAAATTACACTTACCATTTAAACAACCACCGTAAGAATTTTTGCCAAAATCCTTCCTTCTTTTCACTATTTTCTAAGCGCTGATAAATCTTTTCCGAAGTAATGAGTTCATCATTTAAATATACTTCAGCAACACCAACTTCCTCTAAAGTTTCATCTGCATTTATCTTATAATCAATTCTTATATTTTCTTTTTCCTCTTCTTTAACCAACATATAAAAATCATTTTTTATATAATAACGTTGAGGATTATTCACATCGATTACTAAGGAATCTTTAGCCAAAACCGCGACTCGTTCATAAGTATTAAAAACTAAATCACTAAGCGTTTTATGATCAGCAAAATCATTGCCATCATTTAATGTGACCACAATCACGGTTTTATCATCTTTGGAAGCAGCCGTAACTAAAGTTCGTTTAGCCTTCTTTGTATATCCAGTTTTTCCACCAATTTCATACTCATAACTAGATAATAACTTATTCTTATTTTGCCAGACAT
The DNA here is from genome assembly GCA_944332105.1 of uncultured Bacilli bacterium. Lineage (GTDB taxonomy): Bacteria > Bacillota_I > Bacilli_A > RF39 > UBA660 > Ventrenecus. The sequence goes on along the minus strand of CALVJI010000065.1, from coordinate 3,911 downwards.
AAGTTTTTCCAGTTGTTTTAGCCTCATAAGTTTTAGTACCAATAATTTCACGGAATGTTTCATTTTTTAAAGCATAACGCATTAAAAGAGCCATATCATAAGCAGTCGAAGTATTACCATTTCCATTTTCATCCTCAAGTCCATGATTATTAATAAAATGCGTCTGACTCATTCCTAAACTATAAGCTTTTTCATTCATGAGAGCCACAAAACTTTCCATGTCGCCACTGATATGATAGGCAATCTCAATCGCGGCATCATTCCCACTTCGTAACATAAGCCCATACAACAAATCTTTCAAAGTAATTTCCTCATCTAAACTCAAATAAATGGCACTACCATAAGCCTTTAAAACTTCTTCACCCACTTTTCGTACAGACTCTATATCCCCATTTTCTAAAGCAATGATAGCCGTCATAATTTTAGTCGTACTGGCAATCAATTTTTCCCTTGTCGCATTTTGACTCATCAAAACTCTTCCTGAATCAGAATCCATCACAACATAACTTTCTGCACTAATAGCCTCAACCTTTACAGGAAACCAAAATAAAAAAAGGGCCAAAAAAAGAATTTTTTTCATAGAGTTCACCTAATAAATCCTATGAAAAACAAAAAATTTTAGTCCTTTTCATCATACCATTTATGGCGATGCATAAACCCTTTGCTTTGACAATTCATCAAATAACCTTTATAACTAGCCTTAACAGCCTCATAATGAGAACTTTTACGTTTCCTCAAACGATTTAATTTTTTAATAATTCGTTTCTTTGTCTGACCATTCATAAGCATAAGTAATCTTTTACCACGCAATAAAAAACGATAACCCAAAAAATTAAAACCTTCATGTAATGAATAAATTCTCGTTTTTTTATTTAATTCTAATTTAACCTTATGAACTTCTTTTTCAATTTCTACTAAACACTTTTTCAAAAACTCTTTATCCCAATGAAGCAAAATAAAATCATCCATATAACGGATATAATATTTAACTTTCAATTTTTCCTTAATAAAATGATCTAAATCATTCAAATAAAATATTGCAAAAATTTGACTAGACATATTCCCAATCGGAATCCCTTTTCCCTTTTCATAAAAAGGAATCATATCTAATTCTTTAAATTTTTTATCTAATTGATGTACATTCTTCCGTATCAAATATTTCTTTTCATTTGTAATATTTTTTTTAATTCGCTCTCGACACGACTCATCATTAGTGGTATCGATAATATTAGCAATAACATCTAGTACTTCCTCATCCGGAATATATCTTTTTAATTTTTCTAACAAAATCTCATGATCTATATTATAAAAATATTTCTTAATATCACATTTTAAAACATAAATTTTATCATGATTCATTTTCAAACGATTAATATATTTTTTTACATAATAAATTCCCTTAGAAACACCTTTATCTTTCCTAGTAGCCACATTAGTTTCAATAAGTTTAGGTTCCAAAACAGGAAGCAAAATCTCGTTACTAATAAGATGATTCACAATTTTATCTGAAATAATCTCACTCATAATAATTCGATATTTAGGTTCTTTAATTAAAAAAACATTGTAAGGACTATGACGATATTGTCGACTCTGTAAAACATTTAAAATCTGTAAAAGATTAATCATATAATACATTTCAAAATTTAAAATTTTCCCCCGATGTTTTGTATTCAAACGAACCTGATAATAATATTTTTCTAATAAAGTAATATCAAGTAATTGATCATACATTTTCCATACTTCTCACTATTCCATAAGCCACTTTCCGACTTTCAATCAATATTTTACCTAAACACTCTGTTTGATGTTTACTTAAATACTTTTTATGATAACTTTCTCGTACATAAAAATCAAACATGGACAATTTAATTAAATAATCTTTCAAATACTTTTCTTTAATTCTTGTACTTTGCTGAATATTAAAAGCAAAAACACACTCAATCATATCATACTGTGTTTTCTCAATATTATTTTTTAAAACAATCTCCTTTTTAGGAAAATTAGGAAGTTGACGATTCATATAAGCAATAATCTTTTCGGTATTCGATAGCAACTTAAATTTAGTTTCCATATTTCACCCTCTAACGCGAAAACATGGACTTACTCCACGTTCTCATAAATATAGTTCTAATCATTAAAAAGAATCTAATAACATCTATATTTTTTATTCGAGTTTATAAACTCAGGAATAATCTTGTTTCCAATCTGAACAGATTACTATTTCTAGCTACTTCTTTTTACTATCAGCCTTAACCAATAATAGTAAGTACATTAGCCTTTCACTAATCTTAGCAGGAATCTAAAGCGCGCACGCCAATCGTGTTGGTAACCCATGTGTTATTAGCATACCCGGTCGAGTTAGCATTGAACACGTTCGCACTCGTATTCGTGGCGTTGAAATTCCTAGGCGACATACACGCATTAGCTAGATTACCCCTATATAATAGGATATGCAAAAAATAAAAAAAGGTTCCAAAAAAAGCTTGAAAAAATTCAAGCTCATAAATATAGTTCTAATTATTAAAAAAAATCTAACAATATCTATATTTTTTATTCGAGTTATAAACTCAGGAATAACCTTGTTTCCAATCTGTAAAAGATTACTATTTCTAGCTACTTCTTCACATCATCAGTCTTAACCAACAATACTAAGTACATTAGCCTTTCACTAATCTTAGTAGGAATCTCGCGCGCACGCCAATCGTGTTGGTAACGTTATTAGTTGTATTCACATACCCGGCCGAGTTAACAAGAAGCTCACGAGCAGACGTATTCGTGGCATTGAAATTACTAGGCGACACCAGCAAAAATAGATTATCCCTTTAAGGAAAAAACGTCAGTAAATATACTGCGTTTTCAAATATAGTTCTAATTATTAAAAAGAATCTAACAATATCTATATTTTTTATTCGAGTTTATAAATCCAGGAATAACCTTGTTTCCAATCTGTAAAAGATTACTATTGCTAGCTACTTCTTCATATTACCAGCCTTAACCAATAATAGTAAGTGCATTAGCCTTTCACTAATCTTAGTAGGAATCTCGCGCGCACGCCATTCGTGTTGGTAACATTGTTATTACCAGCATTCCCGGTCGAGTTAGCATTGAACTCACGAGCAGCCACAGCCGAGGCCTCGAAATTCCTAGGCGATATACACGCATTTTAACTTAGATTATCCCCCATTATAAAATATGTAAAAAAAGAAAAAAAGTTCCAAAATAATTCTAACTTATAAATATAGTTCTAATCATTAAAAATAATTCCAATAATATCTATATTTTTTATTCGAGTTATAAACTCAGGAATAACCTTGTTTCCAATCTGTAAAAGATTACTATTGCTAGCTACTTCTTCATATTACCAGCCTTAACCAATAATAGTAAGTGCATTAGCCTTTCACTAATCTTAGTAGGAATCTCGCGCGCACGCCATTCGTGTTGGTAACATTGTTATTACCAGCATTCCCGGTCGAGTTTACATTAAATCCCGCTGCCACGACAGACGAGGCATTGAAATTACTAGGCGACTCGAACAATAAATAGATTATCCCTATCAATAAGCTATATTAGCCCAAAAAAAGTAATTTTTTAAAAAGCCTAATTCGAAATACATTTCGAATTAGGCTAAAAAACTTTTTCAAAATGAAGAGTCATTTTGAAAAAATCCTCTCGCATTCCGTTTATCCTACCACAAATGGGTCATTAGCCGTCCCAATTCCTCCTGTTATCGGAGTATCAGTCTTCAGATTGATAACCGCGCGCACGCCAACCGTGCTGGTAACGTAATTAGTTGCATTCACGAACCCGGCCGAGTTAACAAGAAGCTCACGAGCAGACGTATTCGTGGCATTGAAATTACTAGGCGACATTGTCCAGTAATGACTTGATGAATAAGTGTAGGATAATCTGTT
>CALVJI010000064.1 GCA_944332105.1 uncultured Bacilli bacterium | reverse complement strand
AAGATTTTGCTTAGAAGTTTTAGGCTTTATCTTACTAAGCTATGGCATGTATTTATTATTTAAAGGAAATCTAACTCTAGTAGATTTTCTTACTTTTCAAAGTTTATATGGTTATTTAATTTCGCCGACAGAAGAATTATTAGCCACTTTCCCACGCATCTTTTATGTAAAAGGAATTCTTTCAAAAATTAGTGAATATATGGCCCTTCAAGAAGAAGATTTGGCAAATTCACCAGAGACGATAGTAGATTCATCGATCACTTTTCAAGGCGTTTCATTCTCCTATATACCGGAAATGTCCTCTTTAAAAAATATAAGCATCCACGTTGCCTCGCGTACCCATATCTTTTTAAAAGGCCCATCTGGCTCAGGAAAAAGTACTCTTTGTCGCTTGCTATTAAAAGAACTACCAAACTATGAAGGCAATATTTTAATAGGAGAGCAAAATCTCAAAGATTATCCGCTTTCAACTATCCGTGAAAATATAGTATATCTAAGTCAAAAAGAATCAGTAATACGCGGGACGATCAGAGAAAATATCTGTTTTTCTAAAGAAGTTTCTGACAACCTCTTTTTTACCGTTTGCCAAATTTGTCATTTAGAAGAAATCGCTTGTAAAAGACCTTTACGTTATGAATCATTTATCGATGAAACTACGTTATCAGGTGGTGAAAAACAAAGAATTGTCCTTGCAAGAACACTTTTAAAAACAGGCGAGATCTATTTATTAGATGAAGTCCTAAGTGAAGTAGAAAGCTCTTTAGAGCAAAAGATCATTACTAGCCTTCGTACCTACTTAAAAGATAAAACCTTAATTTATATTAGTCATCGGGATCAAAGCAAATTATTTGAAAGGACGGTGAAAATACATGCCAATATTTAATCGTTTTTGGGTTAAAAAATACCCACGAAAGATTTGGGTAGGGTATAGTTTGTTTTTCTTTCTTTTCCTTATTTTTATTCTCACATTTTCTCTGATAAGATTTCCTAAAGGAAAGGAATATACAGGCATCTATATTTGTGAAGACAATAATTGCTTTATCCATTCCGTCTGGCCCTTAGAAGAAGTAGAAAAACTTCAAAAAAACACCGAGATTATCGTGGATAAAAAAACGATTCTCTTAAGTGATATTACATTTGAAAACCCGACTTTAGAAAATAATATAGTGACACAAGAAGTGATTATGAAAGTACCACCAGAAAACTACTACAACTATCAAACAATTACGTATAACATAAAACAAGGCGAAGAAACCATCTATGAAATGCTTTGGAAAGCCTTGAAAGGAGGTGATTAAAATGGTAATGCCAAAAGAAGAACTCTTAACACTGCAAGGTGGCGGGCTTGGTTGGCTAGCAGTCACAGGTATTGTTTTAGGAGTAGTCACTTTTGTGATCGGGATAATTGACGGCTATGTAAGACCTCTAGCTTGTCATTAAAAATTGGAAAAAAGATTACGGAAAGGAGGATAGAAATGATCTTAGAAAAAAATACACTATTAGCTATTAATGGTGGAGGCATTACAGCATCTATGGTAAATGCCGTTCGCCAAGTGTTTCAATTTATTTTTGATTTAGGTAAAAGTATCGGTTCATCAATATCACGAATGGTTTCTGGTAATTACTGTTAAAAAAAGGGTTATTGCGTTTTGCAATAACCTTTTAACGATTCGTTAAATATAAGTCGTAGTACTCATCGTAAGTGATACCAAGCTCATGAACCTTCGTGGCATGCTCTACACCGATATACCGTAAATGCCAAGGTTCTTCTTGATAACCAGTAATGGTAGAATTATCTTTAGGATAACGTACGATAAACCCGTATTTATAAGAGTTATCTAAAACCCATGCATAATCGCTGTCTGTTAAACGATCGGATAATGTCGTACTCCGAATATCTAATGCCAGTCCCGTTTGATGTTCAGAATGTCCTGGGCGAGCAGAATAAGTATCGACTACTTCTTTTGGATCTTGATTTAAATAACGATTATAAATACTTTTTTGTTTAGCATAGGACCGATAGGTACTATAAGGAATAAGGGTAATATTATCTAGCTTAGCTGCTGCGAGTAAATTTTCAAAAGGTGTTGCAGCTTCCTCTTTAATGAGTAGGTTAGGATAACTAGGAATACTTACTAAGTCATCCGGAACATAATCACTTGGTAGAGCATGACTTTTATTAACTAAAACAGTCACGGAACTTGGGGCTTCAATCGTTTCAATCGTTTGATAAAAAGGCTCATCCAAGTTTAAGTTTACTTGAGTAACGGCATCTTTCATTTCAATTTGCTTTAGTTCTTGATAAGCTTGATAACGCTCTATTTTAGCAAACTCAAAATTAGAGATCATATAAAATTCACTTAAATCAACATAGTCACTTGCTAAAATAGACTCGATATTGGCCTCACTCATATATTCATAAATTTGATTCACTTCATCAGCACTATATCCCTTTTGAAGTAAAGAGTTTGCATTCGTAACGAAATTTTCAGCATTGACAAGTACCACACCTTTTTCTTCTAATAATTCACTTTCAGTCTTGGGTGGAGTAGAAGACTCACCAGCACTAAAATCACGTGTAAAAAAATATACGACACCAACTACGCCTAAAATCAAAAGCAAACTTCCGATTAAAACAATAATTCTTTTCTTTTTCATAAACTTCACCTATTTTAATTATATATCTTTTTAGCATATTTATCTACACTTTACATATTTTGTTAACAGAAGAGGTGTTAAATGAAAAAGATTATATTGCTCATTCTTTGTCTGTTTATCGGACTTAAAGGTGTCAGCGCTGAAGTGACAAGTGATATAGCTCCGAATAGTAAAAGCGCTATTTTAATGGATGCTGAGACCGGAACAATTTTATTTAAAAAAAATGAAGCTGAGAAATTAGCCCCAGCTTCGATGACCAAAGTAATGAGTATGTTATTAATAATGGAAGCAATCGATAATGGCAGTTTATCTTTAGAAGATGAAGTGTCCATTAGTGAAAATGCATCAAGCATGGGTGGAAGTCAAGTCTATTTACAAACGGGTGAAGTGTATCAAGTAAAAGAACTTTTAAAAGGAATCGCTGTAGCCTCTGGAAATGACGCGGTTGTCGCGATGGCGGAAAAAATCAGCGGTACAGTCGAAGAATTTGTCGCCCGAATGAATGAACGAGCCCAAGAACTAGGCGCAGTAAATACTCATTTTGTAAATCCGCATGGCCTAGATGCCGAAGACCACTATACCACAGCTTATGATATGGCCTTGATGGCTCAAGAATTACTAAAACATCCAACTATTTTAGAATATACAAGTATTTATGAAGACTATTTGCAAAAAAAAGATGGCTCAAGCATATGGTTAGTAAACACCAACAAACTGGTTCGTTTCTATGATGGCGTCGACGGCTTAAAAACCGGATTTACAACGACTGCCGGATATTGCTTAACCGCGACAGCCAAAAAAAATAACCTTCGACTCATCTCTGTCGTGATGGGTGCAGAGACGAGTGATAAAAGAAGTAGTGATACAACGAATATGCTAAACTATGGCTTTAATACTTATAAATCCTATGTTGTATTAACGACCAATGATTCATTAGGAACCAAACGAGTAGAAAATGGCGTAGTAGAACAAGTAGATATTGTCTTAAAAGAAGATTATACCAAACTATTAAAACAAACCGATGCCAAACCAAATGTTTCTTTTAATGTTGAAGTGCCTAATTTAATCGCTCCAATAAATAAAGGAGATATCGTTGGCACCGCTAAAGTAGTGGACGAAAATGGCAATGTCATCGATACTCTATCCGTAACCGTAAAAGAAAGTGTTGCCAAATCAAACTGGTGGGAAGCTTTTTTAAAAAATCTAAAACACTTAACAGCAGGCCAAATCTTAATCAAATAACTGTCAAATGACCGTGAAAAGATTGTTTTTCACGGTTTTTAACTTATAATTAAGATAAAGGTGATTCACATGAAAAAAAAGAAGTTAAAACTAAAAAAAAGCGTTTTATTTAAAGCCTTAGCTTTCATCGTGATTATTTTAAGTAGTATTCTTTTTATTCAATTTCTTCGCCTAAAAATCTTACCTTTCTTCTATCTTCTTTTAGTTTTTGTAATCTTAGGTGTGATAGATTTTGTGCTATATTTTCTTTTATCCAAGAAAAATGCTAATTGTCGCATGATTGGTACTTTATTATGTATCGTTTTTCTTTGTCTTTTTAGCATAGGCATCAAATACCAAAATGTAACGTTAAATTTTTTACGTAATTTTTCCTTTTTAAACATTGAAACAGAAAATTATTTACTGATTGTGAAAAAAAATAGTTCTTTTTATTCACAAGACGATCTAACAGGTAAAACGATTTCCTATATTGAAAATCGTTCAGGTGCCAAAGAAGCTTTTACGAAATTACAAGAGAAAAAAGACTATCGTGAGAAAGCATCTACGGATATTGCGAGTTTAGTAACGGATCTATTAGATGAAAATGTCAGTGCAATTTTATTAGAGAAAAGTGAAGAAGAAATATATAGTGAAGTATCGAGTGAATTTAAAGAAAATCATCGTGTTTTAGAAACCATCACAGTGGATCATATCAAAGAAGACTTTAGTAAAGGTGTAGAAATAACGAAAGAACCTTTCAGTGTTTATATTACCGGGGTAGATACATATGACAAAATTTCCAGTGTTGCAAGAAGTGATGTCAATATGGTTATTACAGTAAATCCGACAACTCACCGTGTTCTCTTAACATCTATACCTAGAGACTACTACGTGCAAATTTATAATACGACAGGCTTAAAAGACAAACTTACACATGCTGGATTACAAGGTGTCGAAACAAGTATTAAAACTATTGAAGAATTACTAGATATGGATATTCATTACTATATTAAATTTAATTTTACTTCTTTAATTCAAATTGTCGATGCTATCGGCGGAATTGATGTCGACTCACCATTTGCTTTCACTGCGGACTATGAAGAAGAAGAACATATCTACTATGAATTCCAAAAAGGTCTCAACCATTTAAATGGCAAACAAGCTCTTGCTTATGTAAGAGAACGTTATAGCCTAAGAGAAGGAGATGTCGCCCGTACCAAACATCAGCAACAAGTTGTTTCAGCTGTTGTAAATAAATTAACAAGCTCAACGATTCTTACAAAATACGGTGAACTTCTAGGTAGTATGGAAGGAAACTTTACAACCAATATTGATTTTGAATCGATCACCGCTTTCATTGAAATGCAATTAGCTAACATGCCATCATGGACTATCGAAACCCAAGTGTTAAGTGGCAGCGATGCATCCATGAAAACCGCATCCATTCCAAATTATTATTCATCAGTCATGCTCCCAGATGAAGAAAGTGTTAAAACCTCTCACCAAAAAATAGAAGAAATAATTAACTCCAATTAACTTCTATTTTTTTTGACCTCTTTTGTCGAAGCTGTTTAAAAAAGAACATTTTTTTTCTATATTAAAATAGGCAGGTGAGAACATTGCTAATTTTACAAATAGAAGAACAACAAGAAAACCTTTATGCCAAATTAGAAGGCAAACTGACCCATAAGGAAACCTATCAATTTGATCATTATCTAATTCCTTACATCGAAAAAAAGAAAGTCCGGAATTTTATTTGTGATTGTCAAAAATTACACAAAATTGATACTGCTGGGAAATATGCTTTACTAAAAATGAAACTAACTCTAAAAAAACATAAAGGAACTTTTCTTTTAAAAGACGTCAAAGAAAATATCAAAAAAGAACTGATTGGATACCGTATGCGCATACAGTAAAAGAATTGGAGGAAATGGTTGACAACAGAAGAATTGATTAAAGAAAATATGCCTTTAATCAAACACATTGCTCAAAACTTTTATCACACTTCTTTTGAAGATTTATTACAAGCAGGTGCCATGGGAATTTTAAAAGCTTACAAAAAATATCGCCAAAATGGCACGACGAAATTTTCAACGTATGCCTATGATTATATCTTTGGAGAAATGTATGATTTTGTCATGAAAGATCGCAAGATTAAAGTAAACAAAGAAACGTTAAAATTAGCTAAACAAATTGAGCTCACCAAAAATGCCCTAAGTTTAAAAATGAATCGCTTGCCAACGTATGAAGAAATTGCTTCATTTTTACATTTGAGTCCTCTAATAATTAGGGAAGCTTTATTAGCCACGACTGAAACTATTAGTTTTGATGACAAAAAGGATGAAGCAAGAGATTTATACGAAATTATTCCACAGGAAGAAAGATTTTCTTTAGATGACAAAATCACGTTAGAAGACAGCATCAACACTTTACCACAAAGTAGTCAAAAAATTATTCGATA
>CALVJI010000063.1 GCA_944332105.1 uncultured Bacilli bacterium | reverse complement strand
TGATAACATAGAATTACATCTTTTTTATTAAATTTTCTGAAATAGATGATTTTTCGTTAGAAATTTGGTACACTATCAATGGAGGATGTATATGAATAAAGGAAAAGTTGGAGTATTGTTGGTTTTACTAGGCAACATTTTATATTTAGCCTATGCTTTTTTTGGGGGAAATGAAAAGACTTTTTTTGATGAATTTAGTAGTGGTTTATTACTCGGTTTGTCAGTAGGTATCAATTTAGTTGGAATCATCTTGTTCGTACTGTATATTGTTAAGAATGAAAAAAAGAAATAATTATAAGGAGAGATGAAAATGTATAAGACTGTGGTTATTGAATATTCACCAAAAGCAGATGATATGGCAAGAAAAGTAGAAGAAAAAGCAAATGAAATGGTACAAGATGGTTATGAGCTTATCACAATGACTGTCACAGGAACGGCAAAAGCTATTTTAGTGTTTAAAAAAAATTGAAAATGGGGAAGAAATATGAATAAAGTTATTGTGTATGGATCAACTTATGGAACAACAAGACAATATGCTGAAGAGCTTTCAAAAAGGACTCATATCAAAGCGCTTTCTTTTAAAGATTCAACTTTGCAAATAAATGATTATGATCTTATTATTTATTTAGGTGGACTTTATGCCGGTGGAGTATTAGGAATGGCCAAGACATTAAAAAAAATAAAAGATATTTCGTCTAAGCAGTTTATTATTGTTACAGTTGGTCTATCCGATCCGACAGATGAAGTGAATAGAAAAAATATAAGGAATAATATCAAAGGACAAATTGCTAAAGAAGTTTTTGGAAAAGCCAAAATTTTTCATTTAAGAGGTGGGATTGATTATTCTAGACTGAGTTTTGTTCATAAAACCATGATGGAGTTGGTTTATAAAAAAGTGAAGAATTTACCCGAAGAGAAGCAATCTGCTGAAGATAAAGCCTTGATAGAGACTTATAATAAGAGTGTGAATTTTTTGGACTTTTCTAGTTTAGATGAAATTATCAAGGAAGGACAATTGATATGAAAAATATTTTATATCCGAGATTATTCCTAAGAGTCATAATTTAGAAAATAAAGCGTATATTTATGCCTTAAAAGAAGCTTGTAAAGCTATGAATGATAAAATTAGTTTATTAGAACAAGAAAATTTGGATTATCAAGAATATATTGAAAGTTTTGCCCATGAAATAAAAACACCTATTGCAGCTTTATCTTTGATGTTTGATAGTAGTAAAGATAAAACATTAAAAAAAGAACTAGATAAAATTGATATGTATGTCGAACAAGTTTTATATTATGCACGAAGTGAGAATCCTGAAAAAGATTACTTTGTTAAAGAGCTTTGTTTAGCCGATGTGGTTCATACTGTTTTGTTAAAGTATCGAAGGTATTTACTTGATGAACAAATTTTGGTACAAGTTCATCATTTAGATAAGATTGTTTATACGGATGAAAAATGGTTGATATTTATTCTTTCGCAGATTATGCAAAATGCTATTAAATATATGGATAAAAAAGAAAAGAAAATTATTGTCGAGGCTTTAGAAAATAAGGATAATGTAGTTTTAACTATTAAAGATAATGGCTGTGGCATTCGTGAAAGTGACTTGCCAAGAATATTTGAAAAAGGGTTTACAGGAAGTGATCGATTGAAAGCTAAGTCAACAGGAATGGGGTTATATTTAGTAAAAAAAATTGGTGATCGTTTAGGGTTAAAGATAGAGATAGATTCTAAAGCTGGTGAGTATACAATGATGCGGCTGATTTATCCTAAAACGAATTATAATAAAATGGATTAGAATTCAAAAAAATCTTTTTTTGAGCACAAATATTTACGGATTTTCGTTCATAAAAATGTTCACAAATGAAAAAGGTTATAGTATAATTATCTTTAGAAGGATAGATAGGTGATGAAATGATAGCATTAAGTATTGGAAAGGCAACATATGATACAACAATTATGGTTGATGAATATCCCGTTGAAAATAGTAAGAACATTATTAAAGAGAAGTTAGATAGTAGTGGAGGTAGTGCTTCTAATGTGGCATATTTGTTAGCTAAATGGAATTATGAATCTTATTTTGCAGGTATAGTTGGGTATGACGATTATGCAACCTTTATTAAAAAAGATTTGGAAAGTGTTAAGGTTAAAACTAATTTTTTAGAAACAAATTATGAGCAAAAAACAACGACAACGATTATTCTTGCTAATCGTTCGACTACTTCGCGAACACAGCTTATGATTGAACCAGAAGTATATCATTTGAAAAAATATGAGTATGATTTTACTCCGGATTTAATTTATACTGATGGTTATGAATATTCAGCAACAATGGCTGCGTTAAATAAATTTCCTAATGCTATTTCCGTATTGGGAGCAGGTTTAAATTATGCTTCACCTAAAGAAGTATTGTCGATTGCTAAGTCTGTTAAATATATTGTTTTTTCTTTAGAATTTGCTTGTGAAGCTACAAGAATGCGGGTAGATGTAACGAATCCGACTCATTTGTTAAATTTGTATAAGGAATTAAGAGCTAAATTTCCAGAAAATCAGATTATTGTAACTTTAAAAAATAATGGTGCTTTGTTTTCCATAAATAATGAGATTAAGGTCATGCAAACGATTCCTGTTACTGAAGTCGATCGAACAGGAGCAGGCGATGTTTTTGACGGAGCTTTATTGTATGGTCTTGGTAAAGGTTATAATTTAGAAATTGCGCTTCGACTTGCAAATATCGCTGGAGCTCTATCAACGACGAAGTATGGTGCTAAACCATCTATTCCAATGTTATCTGATGTTATTCAAAATTACGAAAGTAAATTTGGACCATTGGAAGGGTCAATGAATACTTCTGTAGCACAACCGGTAAATAGTGAGGTTCAAACTGGAGAAGTTCAAAATAATACTACGGCTCCTAGTGAAAATATATCAAATGAAAATGCTTCAGCAACCGACGCGCCAAAACAAGGATAAAAAATGTATGCTTGGAATTATTATCCTAAAATCGACTTACATGGCGAATATGCAGTAACAGCCTATACAGTTGTTCATGGCTTTATTACTGATCATATTCGCTTACAAGATCCGTTTGTTATAATTATTCATGGTAAGGGTAGTGGAAAATTAAAAGAAGAAGTTCATCATATTTTAGCGCAGGATAAACGTGTTTTAGAATTTCATTTAGATCCGTTTAATTTAGGACAAACCATCGTTCATTTAGATCTTTCTAAATGAATTTTTTTGTCAAAATTTGACATTTGAGCTCATTTATGGTATATTTTATAGCACATAAGGGAAAAATATAAAAAATCAAGTAGTTAGACACAAATTTGACATTTTTTCTGTTTTGTGCTATAATTAAAGTACGAAAAGAGTTATAGGGGGTATGTGAAATGAAAAGTTTTGTCTTAGATTATGTTAATGAGAACGAATTTCGTAAGTTAGAAAGATCCTTAAAGAAATATAATATGAGAGCTTTTAAAAGATTGAGCTTTGATTATTATCCAATGATGAAAGAAGGAAACTTTCCTGGTGAAGTGATTAGCCAAAATAAAAAGGCTGGGACAGTTACTTATGAAGCAAAATTACCAAGTGATGATTTATTTGCTCAAGTTCATGGTGAGGTAAAACTTATTTATACTGTGTATAAAAAAGAGGAAACTGTTATGTTAAAAGAAATTTTACCTAAAGAGATTCTTTTAGAGGGTCATCGTTCTGAATTAGGTACTTATAAAGGTATTATGATTAGTAAATCTAATGCTTCTAAAGACAGATTTAAAATTGATTTACTTAATATGTTACAAGGAAAATAATTCCTTGTTTTTTTCATAAAAAAATTATCGCTTGCACGATAATTTGATTCTTTTTTGGCTACCCTGATTGGATTCGAACCAATGAAATGGTGGGGTCAGAGCCCACTGCCTTACCGCTTGGCTACAGGGTAATATTGAAAACCAATATCATTGTAGCGCATTTCTAAAAATTTTTCTACTATTTTCTCTAAATTCTCTTGTTTTTCTGAAAAAAGTATTGTATACTTAAGGAGCAGTTGGACCTCTAGCTCAGCTGGTTAGAGCAACCGGCTCATAACCGGTCGGTCGTAGGTTCGAGTCCTACGAGGTCCACCATTTTATATATAATTGCAGGCGTGGCGAAATTGGTAGACGCACTAGACTTAGGATCTAGCGCCTTACGGCATGGGGGTTCAAGTCCCTTCGCCTGCACCAATTTTAATTAAAACATATTAAATGTTTTAATATAGAGATAAAGATTTTTAAAAATACTTACCAGTGAATTAAAAATACTAAATCTCAAAGAATTAAGAGTTTTTAAAACTCTTTTTTTTGTGGTTTGTACTGGAGTAGTTTTGAAGGAATTTATAAATTGTTAAATCATATATCAAATTAGGTCTCTTTTTTTATTTTTTTTCATATATATAAGTATGAAAAAGAAAACATCTATTATTATTTTAACTTATAATAACTTTGCAATGACAAAAGATTGTATTCTAAGCATTCGTAAATATACGGATCCAATAGACTATGAAATTATTGTTGTCGATAATTGTAATACGGACGAAACGGTTTCTTGGTTAAAAGAACAAACTGATTTGCATGTGATTTTTATGGATGAGAATGTTGGATTTCCTAAGGGCTGTAATATAGGAATTGAAGCTTCATCTAAAGAAAATGATATTTTATTATTAAATAATGATACCATTGTTACATCTAATTGGTTAAGCAATTTACAAACGTGTTTGCATAGTGATGAACGAATTGGTGCGGTCGGAGCTGTTTCTAATAATGGCGCGAATTTGCAAGGGGTAGAATTTACATATAGTAATTTTGAAGAAATGCAAGAGAAGGCTTTACTAAATAATGTAAGCGATAAAGAGAGATGGGAAGAAAAAGTTTGTTTGATTGGCTATTGTATGCTCATTAAAAGAGAGGTTATTGAGAGTTTAGGAGGACTTGATGAAGGATATAGTCCAGGATACATAGAAGATAATGATTTGTCGTTGCGTATTTTGAATTTGGGGTATAAGCTTTATTTATGCCACGATGCTTTTATTTATCATTATTTAGGAACCTCTTTTCGAAAAAATGCTGAGCAATTTAATCAATTGATTTTAAAAAATCGGGAATATTTTACAAAGAAATGGGGATTTTCTGTTTTTGCATTTGATCATACTAAAAATTTGTCAGCTTTCTTAGGGGTAGAACCTACTGTAGCTTTAGATTATCAATGTGGGATTGGAACTTCTTTACTACGGATAAAATATTTATTTCCTAAGGCCCATGTTATTGGGGTAGAAAAAGATCTTGAAAAACAAAAGATTGCTAAATTAGTAGGGGAGGTTCATACAGATTTAGCCGATTTAAAAAAAGAATTTTTTGATACGATTTTTATTGGCAATTTTTTAGAGGAAGCTGAAAGTCCATTAGTGTTTTTGTCTGAAATTCAGCAATATTTGAAACCGAATGGATATATTATTGGTGAGTTTCAAAATATGAGTTCGATCGAACATATTAAAATGCTTTTTGATGACTTTTGGTATTATAGTAGGTTTCAAATGCAAAATCATTTTACAAAAAAAGATATTGAAAGAATGTTTGCAGATACTGGTTACATAAATGCCTTTTTCTATGCTTATCCTAAAGAAGTAACAGAGGACGAAAAAAAGATTATGGAAGATAATTTTTTAGGAAGTGAGTATCAAACGACGTGTTATGCGTTTTCTTTTCAAAAAAAGGATTTATAATAAATCGATGTCCGTATCTTCGTCACTGATGATCTCTGTAAATATGTGAAGGGCTCCACCAATTAAAAAAAGACAAGCGGCAATGAAGTTCGCGTTGGTAACAATCATACTCTTAATAGTAGTATGATTTTCTCTTTCTTTAAAACGAGAATATGTGAGAATAACAAAATAGATATAGATAAAAAATACAATAGTTAGGATAGCAATATTGAGGGTTTTGAATGCTCGCTTGGATGTTTTACTACCTGTTCTTAGATAGTCTCGTTCAAAGAAATTGGAGATTAAGGCGAAGGATGCAATAAAAAGATAAATGATCCAGATCCAATCTTCAATTTTTATTTCTTCTAATGTTTTTAATACCTTATTCATTTGTAAAAATATATGTGTTATCTTCTACTTTTATGTTGTCGCTTTTTATGATATGATATGAGTGAGGTGTGGCATGAAAAATAAGTATCAAAGAATGACGAAAGAAGAAAAAAAACAATGTCAATTATTTTATTATCGAACAGAGAAGGGACGTGATATGCGAAAACGTCTTATTCGATTATTGATTATTGGTATTGCTGGGCTTTTGTTTGCCGCTTTTATGGTAATTAGTGCATATCTAATTGAAGCGTTAGATTGGGAAACATGGGCAATGGCTGGTATTTTAGTATTCTTTTCGATAGTATTTATTGTAGGCTCTTTACATTTGCGGTTAAAATGTTTAAACCAATATGCAGTAACAAAAATGAAATAAAAAATTGCGATTAGTGGTTGACGTTTAAAAAAAAATATAGTCTCATCTTAAACACTTTTTGAGAAGTAAAAACTCCCTAGGCCCCTATTTATAGGGGTTTAGAGAGTTTTTTTATTT
>CALVJI010000062.1 GCA_944332105.1 uncultured Bacilli bacterium | reverse complement strand
AGAATTTTGGTACACTACATTTATAACACATTTTTCGCATACTCAAAATGTGCCATAAATTTCTTAACAGTATAACACATACTCGCATAAAATCTCAACATTTTTTCACAAAAAAATACTCTTTAAACGAGTATTAATTTTTGCTTTGAATAAATTTTTCTACTTCTAAAATAGTTTGAGAAAAATCTTCATAATTTACATTAAACCACTTAACTGGCAATTGATGATTAAAAAAAGTATACTGTCTTTTAGCATAATGTCTTGAATTTTTTTGAATAAGTTTTATTGCTTCTGCTAAAGAAATATTGCCATCAAAATATTGATACAACTCTTTATAGCCAATTCCCGTTTCTAAAGCTTTACTATGTAAACCTTTTTTATAAAACCCTTCTACTTCATGAATTAACCCATCATCAACCATTTTTAAAACGCGAGCATTAATAATATCATATAACTTTTCTCTATTAGTAGTTAACCCAATAAATAACGCATCATATAAAGGTTTAGGCTCAACAGGATTCACATTTTCTTTTTCTAAAAAGCGAATTAATCGCTTACGATTATTTACATGAATCTGACAATTTTTATCTTTTAGCAAACACATTTGTAAAAGTTCCTCATTTGTATATTGTGTATAATCTTTTTTCTCTTGACTCTCAACTGGAAAACGATAATCAAATAAAGCGGCCTTTAAATAAAGCCCTGTTCCACCCACAAAAATGATATTTTGACCTTTAAGTTTTTCTAATAATTGCCGAGCATCTCTTTGATAATCTGCTACGGTATAATTCACTTTAGGATCTACAAAATCAAAAAGATAATGTTCGATTCCTTCCTTTTCACTTTCTGTAATTTTAGCTGTACCAATATCAAGGCCTTTATAAACTTGCATCGCATCACAATTTATAATAACAGCCTGATATTTTTTAGCTAATTCAATACTCATTTTTGTTTTACCAACACCAGTTGGTCCCACAATACACAAAATCATTTTTTTCACCTACTTTTATAAATCAAGAATATAAGGATCCTCTCTTGTTCCGCTTCCAGAAACAAATTTCACGTTTTCATCTAAATAAAGTACAGGCGTAGCTATAGCATATTCATAAACTGATTTGTTTTCACCAATATCCTCTGTATTTGTTAGATAATAAGCAGAATAACTAGATGCATACGAATTTAAAGTTAGTGTCCAATTATTTTGAGCAAATTGTAACCAATTATTGGAATGACAATCAGGAGTTGATGACCACCAAAGATCGTCTAAACAAGAATAACGATCCGTATTATTTATTCCACCAGTTGCAAAGACATAATCACTCATATAAAGAAGCCCAACACTACCCGTCCACATCGACGGTTGTACAAGTGCAGTAGTTCCTCGTTCACTGCTATATAATGCTTTAGCGTCGTATGACTGTAAACCAGAGTATGCGACATTTCCTATATTCCAGGCCGAATTTCTTATCATTTCTTTAAATGGTGACTGAATAGTTTGCAAATACCTATCATTTAACTCTGTTTTTAAAGTAGAAGTGCTCCAGTTTCCAGTACTATTTGTATCCCAACTAATACTAGAACTATAAGAAGCATCTCGAATAATTTTTAAAACATTACCATCTTCCCACGAAGAGTCAGGAATTTTCCTCATGACCCCGATAATTCGCCATAACTCATTATTAAAAGTTACATAGTTATTTGGATCAGCCCCGATATATCGTAAATTGTTTTCATTTGTCTCGTCATATACTAGTTCTTCTGGATTTAATGAAGCATTGTCCAAAAAACACTGGGCGGCATTACTACTTTCATTACATGCAAGTAAAGTTGAATTAAAAATTCCTTCTTCTTCACCTTCTACAAAATAAAGATTACATTTTGTATTATGATCTTTTAAATTTTTAATCACCGGTGCCCATGCTTCATCATCCCAAGTTATCTCTACTTTATCCGTAACTTCTCCACTAACCGTACAAACAGCATGATCAAAAACATAATTCTCACTATTTCCTTTTGATGGAATATTCTCTACTTTCTCATCTTCAACATAAATAGCTAAAGTTCCTTCATCGTTCTGTAAAGATTCTCGATTCAATGCTCCTCCTCCAAGAACAACTAAACTGGTTAGGAGGATAGACAAAACTATTCTTTTTTTCATTTTTCTCTACTCCCTCTATAATCTACTATACCATTATTTCTATTACATTACAATTAGTTCATGACCCTTTTAAACATTCTTTCTAAATCATAATTACTAAATTTAATAATCGTTGGTCTTCCATGCGGGCAATTATAAGGATTATCACAAGCACATAACTCTTTCAAAAGTTCTTCTTGAGCTTCATGAGAAATATGCATATTTGCCTTAATACTCATTTTACACGCTAAAGTAATAGCTACTGCTTCATTAAACTTTACCGGATCAATTTTAGAAATACCGCCAACAATTAAATCGATAATTCGTCGAATACTTTCTTCTTCATAGCCTTCGCGAAGCCAAGTCGGATGTCCTTTAATAATAAAAGTATTTAAACCAAATTCTTCGATATCAAATCCTAAATCTCGCAAGTGATCTTCCTCGTTTTTTACTTTCAAAAACTCACTGCCAGATAATTCGATTGTAATCGGAAATAAAAGCTTCGTTGTATGTACTTCTTTAGCTCTTAAAGCTGCCATATTGCGTTCATAATTTACTCTTTCCTGCGCAGCATGCTGATCAATAATATAAATGCCACTTTCATTTTCAGCAATAATATAGGTTCCATGAGCAAGTCCTACTGGATATAAAACTAATTCTTTCATCTCTGGATTTTCAATCACGATATCTTCTTTTGGTTCTTCTTTTAAATTAAATTCCGTTTGGACTACGGTAGGCACATAAGCTTCTTCTTGCTCGGCCACAATCTGCTCCACTACTTCTTTCGTTGCGCTTTGAACTTCTGGCGTTCGTAACAAAGCATCGGGCACTAATAAAGCCTTATATAAAGCATCCTTAATCGTTTTGATAAGTAAATCAGTTAACACATCCATTTTAGTAATCTTAATATCTTGCTTAGTTGGATGAATATTTACATCTATGAGTGTTGGATCCGTATTAATCTTTAATACAACAATTGGAAACTTAATATCTGGTTTGTATGTATAATACGCATCATTAATTGCTTTATTAATATCATAATTTTTAACAATACGATCATTGACCATCACGATCATGTGATTACGATTACTCTTTAAAATCTCTGGCTTACAAACATATCCAAAAAGGTCAAAATCATCATTACTAGCCTTAACAAGCAACATTTTAGAAGAAACTTGTAAACCATATATTTCATGAATCGTTTTTAATAAATCCCCACTGCCACTTGTTTTTAAAACCAACCGATTATCATGAGATAAAGTAAAAGAAACCTCCGCATGAGATAAAGCAAGTTTTTCAATTAAAGAAACACAATTAGCTAACTCGGTCTGTTCACTTTTTAAATATTTTAACCGCGCGGGTGTATTATAAAAAAGATTCGTAATTTGAATATTTGTTCCCTTACGAGCATCCGTTTTTTCTAATAAAACTCTCTTGCCACCCTCTATAATAAGATGCGTGCCAACCTCACCATCACTCGTCTTTAACTCAACTTTAGAAACGCTGGCAATGGATGGTAGAGCTTCACCTCGAAATCCTAAAGTATCAATGAAAAACAGATCGTCATCTTTATAAATCTTACTCGTCGCATGCCTTTGGAAAGCTAAAATAGCATCTTCCTCATTCATTCCATCCCCATCATCGATAACTCGGATTTTTTTCTTGCCACCCTCTTCTAATTGTATCAAAATATTTTTGGCATGAGCATCAATACTATTCTCACATAATTCTTTCACTACAGAACTACATTTCTCTACAACCTCGCCGGCAGCAATCTTATTGGCAAGCGTCTCACTCATAACTCTAATTTTGCTCATCGTTATTTCCTCCTAAAAAAGCTTTAACAAGTGTAACATTTTCTTTTAAAACGCCACCAATCGATAACACACAAGGCTTTTTCACATAAAAGAAACCAACACCTTTAATAAATACTTGCATTGCCTCTTTAATCTCATACTGAAGCCAACTTGCCATTTCTGTTTTATAAACTTTTTGCCATTTCATTTTATCGCTTCCAAACCAAACAATGGGCACCTGTTGATTTGTTTTCACAAATATTTTATTTTCTAAATTTAAAATAGACTCCGGTTTCAAATAAAAACTTTGAGGCAAAATCCTCTTCGTCACATTCGCCTTATAAAGAAAAGAGGTGTCCTCCTTGTAATAAGAATAAATAAGTCCTGGTGTATCAATGAGAACTTGTTGATTAGAAAGCGGTATTTTTAGAAAATCTAATGTAGTATTAGGCATTTCACTAACTGTAATAAAGGGTTGCTTTTCTTCACAAACTTGCAAAATCCGATTTAAAAGACTACTTTTTCCTGCATTCGTAATTCCTGCAAAATATAGAGGACTAATATGTTTCCTTTCTAAAAAATCTAACATTTTTAAAGCACTTGTTTTCGTATTTTGAACAAATAAAATCTTTTCTGTTATTTGATATTCTTGCTCTAGCCAATGAGCAATCTTTGTTAAAGGGATTTCTCTTGGCAAAACATCAATTTTACTTACTACTAAAACTTTTGGCTTTTTAATTTGTTTAAAATAAGCAATTGTTTCATCGTAAAGATTTAAAATATCGATAAAAAAACATACAAATGGAGCCTCTTCGTTAATTTTTTGGATAACTTTAGCTGAATCAACTTCGATTACATTTGTTCCATAATCATGATAATGATTTAAACGAAAACAACGCATACAATAATCCATATCTAAAGACTTAGTAAAACCTTTTTTCGTAGAATCGTCCACTTGCAAAAGAACACCGCAACCCACACATCTCTTAGTCATAATAAACTCCTTGTTCTAACAAACCCCTTCTTCTTAAAGAGGCATATATCCGTTTTTCGAAAAAGCGATTACATTTAGTCACTAACCGTTCTTTTTTACTAATAGGATTCACTAAAATACTTGTAAACCCAAGACGATTAGCTCCAAAAATATCGGTTAATAATTGATCACCTATACAAGCCACTTCCGTATCTTTAAAATGGTACATCATCAAAATCTTTTTATATTTTTTAGAAAAGGGTTTACGACTATGAAAAGAACTATCCACATTACATTTTTCTTTAAAAGGTGTCACCCGTTTTAACGATGCATTAGACAAAATAATAGGTTTTAAACCTAAATCTTCAATATAATGAAAAAAGTCAATGAGCTTTTGATCAGGAACTTCTCGTTCTAAAGGAGACAATGTATTATCCAAATCAAACAATAGACACCGAATACCTTGATTTTTCAACTTTAAATAATCTATCGTATAAATACTTTTTTGATAAATATCTGGTCTAAATATGTCCATTTTTGACGCCTCTTTTCTAACTATAAGTATATCAAAAAATTAAAATAAAAGACATCCCTTTCATACTAAAATTTCACTTAATGAATAAAATGAAGTAAGGAAGTGATTTATGTTTTTACTCTCATTACTTGAACAAATGCTCTTTTTTACAGGGAGCTACTCCAACAATGTTTTTCCTGAACCATTAAAAGAAAAAGAAGAAAAAGAATGTCTAATTAAAATGCAACAAGGCGATGAAGTCGCGAGAAACACATTGATTGAACACAACCTTCGTTTAGTTGCTCACATTGTAAAAAAATTTGAAACAAATGCCGATGATACAGATGATTTAATAAGTATTGGTACAATTGGTTTAATTAAAGGTGTCGACTCCTATGATTTAAGCAAAAATATTAAGTTAACTACCTATATTGCCAAATGCATCCAAAACGAAATACTCATGTACTTTCGCAGTGTCAAAGGTGAAAACATCAAAAACATTAGTTTAAATGATTCAATCGGCTATGATAAAGATGGTAACGAGATTAGTCTCATGGAAGTAATCAAAGACAACACCGAAGATTTTGCTAGTACAATTCAAATTAAAGATGAGCTATTATTAGTAAATGACTATATGAAACTCCTTACCAAACGTGAACAAGAAATCATTGCCAAAAGATATGGTCTAATGAATCGTAAAGAACAAACCCAAAAAGAAATAGCCCATGAAATGCACATCTCAAGAAGTTATGTTTCCCGTATCGAAAAAAGAGCTTTAACTAAAATCTTAAAAGAATTTTTAAAAAATAACAAGAACGCTTTATAGTTCTTGTTATTTTAATAGTCTTCATCAATTTGTTCAATTGCGTCCAATTCTGTTTCAACAATTGCTTTAAATCTTCTTTTAAAAGCCACAATTCGCTGTTTAAGTCTCTCACCATCTTGTTCTAATTTCTCAGCCTTCAATAAGGCATCATTAACTATTCGTGAAGCATTTCGTCGCGCATCATCAATAATAGATTTCGATTCATCTCTAGCCATCCTTTTAATTTGACTAGAAGTATCCTCAGCAATCATAATTGCTTTATTTAAAGTACTTTCCATATTTTGATATTGCACTAATTTTTGTTTTAGTTCCGTGATCTCGGCATCGCGTTTTTTTAAATTATTCAACATAGATTCATATTCTTTTGCTACTTCACTCACAAAAGCATTGACTTCACTTTTTGAATACCCTCCAATACTTGTACTAAACTTCTTCACGATTCACATAATTTATAAAAAAGAAACGAAACTAATTTTACCAATCAATTTCT
>CALVJI010000061.1 GCA_944332105.1 uncultured Bacilli bacterium | reverse complement strand
GGAGCAGATGATGGGAATCGAACCCACGTGGTCAGCTTGGAAGGCTGAAGTTCTACCATTAAACTACATCTGCATTTATCAAATGGATAAATTGATTATATCATAATTTTATGAAATATCAACTTTTTTTGCCTAAAAATTGAAAAAAATATATCATTTTTCAAATATTTTATAAGAATCCTAACAATATAAAAAGCTTTTTTTCATAAAAATGTCATCTATAAATCAGTAAAATTTCTTTTTTTTTCTTTTTTTATATGATATAATTTTTAAGAATAGACGAGGGTGATAAAGATGAAACTAGAAGAAAAAACAACCGAACTTATAAACAAAAGTAAAAACAAAGAATTAAAGGATTTACAAGAATACATAGAACTAACTTCTGATGTAGAAAATATTATTAAAGAATATGTAAATGAATTATTAAGCACCCAAGACCCAACTGTGAAAAAAAATCTTTTTGTTGAACTAGAATCATGGTTTAATCAATATAAAGATTACATGGACGTATGCCAAGAATTACAAGGCAGTCTAAAAGAAAAAGGAATAGAAGAAGGGGTAATTTTTAATGAATTTGAAGAACAACACTTCAAAGATATTATCGTATTAATTCAACAAATTGTATTATACAATGAACTTTTAGCCCATCTTGATCCATCAGAAAATAAAATTGAGGCCCAAATAATTAATTTGCATAATATTCAAGAAAAAATTAATCTTTACTATCAAAAACTTTTCCAAGTAGATACAAATTTAATATCTAAAGATTCATTACCAGCAAAAAAAGATATAAATATGTCAATTGAAGAATATCAACAAATGTTAGCAAACTTCTTCCAAGAAAAAAAATCCAAACAAAATTTTAAAGAATATATCTTATCTTTCATGGATCGTGATATTTTCAAAAAAATGGCAACGACTCCAATTGAAGAGATGAAAGAATTACAAGAAGAACCAACTGAAGAAGTTAAAGAAGTAAACAATGAAGAAGTTATCTATCCATTCCAAGAAACTCAAAATTCTGCTGCAGAAGAAATGGTGTTTGATAATGACACAGAAGTATTAGGAAACTTACAAACACAAGAAGTAACTCCAATAGAAGAACCAACAGTAACTTACCAAGAAGAGGAAAAAAGTAAACCTAAGGAAGTTTTTGATCTATCTAAAGAGCCACAAAGTCCTGTGCCAGAAGAGATCACATTTGATAAAGATCCAGAGATACTAGAAAGTTCACAAAAAGAGGAAACGTCTTCAGTAGAAGAACCTGCTATAGTTGATCAAGAACCAGAACCAATGCCAAAACAAGAAGAAAATCTTTCCTTTGCACCTCTCGTAATAGAGCCTATAAAGGAAGAACCACTTGCTATAGATGAAGCAGAAATAAACAATATAGAACCAACTAGTATAAGTGAAGATCCAGCAATTACAAATAGAAAAGCTATGATTGAAAACTACAAAAACAGATTATATGAAAGAATGGATCGTTATGATGCAATTTACAAAGAAATGATTCGGATGATTGAAAAGCATCAATCTATTCCTAATTATTTTAGTAAAGAATACAATAAAACTTTACCATTCCAAAAAATCTGTTCTAAAGAAATCAATCGTTTAAGCTCTCTAACCAAAGAACAAATTGCTGATCCAAACTTTGATTTACAAATTCCACATGAATCTTTAGTAGCTGAATTGGGTTATGAAGTCAAAAAAGAAACAACGAAGGGCAAAGCTTTTCAAGTACTACACGAAGCAAATGAAACCCTTCAAAACTTTTTTGAAAAATTCAAAAGAAATCCATATCAAAGAAATTATAAAATCATAGATAGTTTAAGAAAAGTAAATCCACTTTCTATAGAAAATATGACTAAAGTAGCTAATCAAGGTCGTGGCAAAGCCTATAAGTGGGTAAAGAGTGCGAAAGAAAATCTTGTAAACTTCTATCAAAAACATCCAAGAGCCGTACTTGCTTCTGTTGCAGTTGGAAGTGTTGCCTTGGTCGCAACAGGTAATCCTTTAAATATAGAGCAAAACTATGTTGAAGAACCAACTGTTGCCATAGTAAATGAAAGTGATTTAGTAACTGATATTACAGCAGATGAACTTGCTCAAACACTCGCGACCGATGTTTTAGAAGAAAGTAGAGAAGCAGAGAACATTACTGTAGATGAAAATGAAATCATACCGGAAGAGACAATGCCAGAAGAAAATAACACGATCGGCTATGATATCCATTTTGGTGATGAATTTACATTAAAAGATAATGAAGTTCCAATCTATACAGACATGTACTGTGGGTTAGATGGTAACCAAGAATCTAAAAAAACACCTTTTTATCCAGCAGATACAATTAGAACAGTAGAAAGAATATTTATGCTTGTACCTAATGAAGGATTAAAAGAAGTATTTTCTGAAGAAGAAAAAGAAAACTATTTAGCCTCAGGCGCGTCAGTCTACAGCGTTCATGCTCCAGACGGTTACTACAAAATAACAAACGATAGCTTAGAATTTTTAAATAAGGAAAGTTTAGGAAGAGGGTTATAAAATGGCAAACGGAAAAATAGATATAATTGAAATCGAAAATATCAAATATGCTTTAATTGAAAAATTCATTTTAAAAGGATCTACTTATTTCATCTTAAATCAACTAACAGAGGAAGAAGAACCAACAGATAACACTATTGTATTAAAAGAAATAGATGGATTATTATATGAAATCGAAGAAGAACAAGAAAGACAAGAAATTGAATCCTTTATCCAAAATGTTCTTGCGCGTTAAAAAAAGTCTTCATTTTAGAAGACTTTTTTCATGCTCTAAACTATTCATAATTATATAAACGATAAAGACTAATAGAAGGAATATTTAAAAATCTTGCACTGAAATCTTCAGTTCCAATTCCATTAGAAACATACATCACAGCATTTCCATCAGTAAATTTACCAACTTGATAATCACCTGTATTATCTTTTTTAAACAAAGCATTAGTATAAGGAATACGAATAAGTCCACCTAAAGAATGACCTGCTAAAACTAATCGCGTTGAAGAAGAAACTTCTTGAAAAATAATTGGCTCATGAGTTAACAAAATTTGAAAAAAATTACTTTCTGCTTCTTTAGTTAATGCTTTTGTTAAATCATATTCTTGCTTAGTAATAGAAGAAATACCACTTAAATAAATAGGCGTATTTTCTAAATAATAAATTGGAACATTCTGACTATCCAAAATCGTAAAACCACTTTCTTTCATAATTTCTTCATATTTTTCAATATTTAAATAATCACTATCTCCCTTAATGGCATACTTTCCTAAAGTAGCAGTTGTCGCTTTCAAACTCTCCTTTAAAAAAGCAATGTTATCATCAGAAAGGGTAATATATTCGTCAAAAAGATCACCGGTAAATACTAAAATATCAGGTTTAAGTAAATTAATTTTTTCAACAACATTAGTTACTTCTTGTTCATTAGTTGTCCGTCCAAAATGGATGTCCGAAAATTGCACAATTTTAAATCCATTAAATGAATCAGGAATCATCTCATCAACTACAGCATACTCTTGAATAACTAACATTTTAGGTTCAATGAAAAAAAGATAAACCAAAAACAAAGCAATAATAGCTAAAAACCCTAATAAAATTCTAAGCCAAATTCTTTTCTTTTTAGACTCTTGTTCTACAATTTTTTCTTCCATATTATACTCCAGCCATTAAAATAAGCAAAACAGAAAGAGTATTATGAAGCATATGAGCAAAAATACTTGTAAAAATATTATCCGTTTCTAAATAAGCTTTACCTAAAAAATAACCAAAACCACCGTAAGGAATAATAAACAGCAATTGTGTCCAATTTTCAATAATATAGGCTAAATTAAATTCAGTAAGTAGTGAAAGCAAATGCGCGCCACCAAATAATAAAGAAGTAAAAATCAAAAAAGCCCAATCACTTTTAAAAACATGACGAAAACTCTTACGGAAAGAAACTTCCTCTAAAAAAGGTCCGAAGAAAATCATTGATAATGCAGAGAAAACTGGTAATGCTGAGATCATTTCACGATTGCCTGCTTCATTAACAGCAAGTCCGCCAGCTAATGAAATAATAATAATATTCGTAAGCATCATGAATACAAGACCTTTTAACCAATTGAAAAAAGCAACCCTACCACAAGTTTTAAAATTCATAAAAAAAGCTTTCAATTCTCCAAAAATACTTTTCCGGAAAACCCACAAAAACATGAGAATAGCCAAAATATAAACTGCAATATTAGCTAGTACTGAAACAGTAACATTGCTTAAATCCAAATGCCACCATCCACACAAACTACTAACCAAAACAGGTAAAACAACTAAGTAAATAAGAATATAAAAAATTCCCAAAAAAAGTTCTTTAAAATTGATTTTTTCCATGATCCACATCCTCTAGAAAAATATAACACAATTAAAATAGAATAGCAAATGAAAAAGGGGATAGTAGACAGTTTCTTTAACCTTGAAAAGCTTAAAAAGAATTGAAATAAAAAATACAATATGTTACAATTTAACCATAATAGAGTGGGTGAAGAGATGTATAGAAAAAGGACAAAAATAGGAATAATGTTTATTATATGCTTTTATGTATTAGCAATCCAGGATGTAAATGCTGCGTGTGATTACAACCGTCAAGTAGAACTTATGACTGAAGCAGCAAATATTCGAGCTGCATATGAAATAGGCGAATTTGCTACCGGTGAACCATTTTTATCAAATGATACTTGGGTGGACGGCTATGAAGTTCGCTTTAAAATTGATATATATAATGTGACTCCAAATATATATATTGAAGTAAAAAACAACTATACCAATGAAGTGAAGACTTACTATTACGAGGATACAGAAGACGGTACGATTAGTTGGTTTCGGTATCCAGAAGAATTTGATCATTTAGTAGGATATACTATAACCGTTTATTCAAATGATACAAGTTGTCAAGGAGACGTTTTACAAATAATGCCCGAATTAGTAACTCCACAATTTAATTATTTATCAGTGGAAGCACCTTGCACTAAGCTAAATCAATTCGGACAATTGCCTTATTATTGCGAACCTTATATTACTACAGACATAAATATGAATTATAACGAATTTTTAGAAATATCCAACGCTGAATTAGATAAATTAGAAACCCCAAATGAAAGCCCAGAAATAGAAGTTAGTTTTTGGCAAAAATATGGTATTTATTTTCTGATTGGTGGCGCGCTTATAGTTGCAACATGTGTAATAATTATAATTGTGAAAAGATTTAAAAGGAGAACTGTATTATGAAAAGAAGTGAAAAATTATATTTCTTTTATACAATAATAATTATTTTTGCAGGAATAATTTTGTCAGAAAAAGTTCAAGCGGATACATTTTATGTATATCGAGATCCAGACGAGCCAGTAAATCAAATGAATACTACGTTGGGCTATGATGTGCCCATTCCTATTTATCATACTATATCAAACGGTATAGATACTGAAACTTATTGTGTTGACCCAGGCTTATATTATGCTGGCAATGGATATTATACAGTAAATAGATATATAGATCCTAGAACAGATGCGCCTTTAGATAAAGCGGTGGCAGCAGCTGTCTATGAAATGCATAACCGTCGTGAAAATGGGTTAGATGATACAAGCTATACAGCAGTTGGACAAATAGTCATGCGCTGGATTTTTAGACAATATAATGATGGTGGAAATTTTGTAAAAGATGGCTATATGACTGATGGTGTATATCTAGAAAAATCTTGGATTGCGTTTGGAAATCCGGATTATGCAACTGCCTTAAATAATAACTCAGCTATTGTAACGATTGCCAAAGAAGTATATTCTAAAGCTATGGAAGCCTCAAGAATATCTTACAATCAAGCTGTAGAGCAAAATTTAATATATAATCCCCGTTTAACTGCCAAATATAAAGAAGTAATTAATGGAAATAAAAGAACGTGGACAATTACTATTCAATCATCAGAGGAAAAATATACTCCCGAAAAACTTGGAGAATACGCTTCTTATTTTACAATTGCTTGTTCCAACACCTCTGTTACATGCTCTGTAAATACTGCTGCAACTCGTGTTGAGGGTAATAGTGTGGTAATGGAGTTAAATATTGACACCACCAATTGGAATAAACAAGACTTTGGAGTGAAGATTACTCCAGAATATTGTGATTTAAGAGATGTCACTACACAATTTTTATTGTTAATTTCTAACCAAACACAACGTCAAAAAATGGTGACAATTTTAAATTATTGTACGCCAACTCCATTTATTCCACACGATGAACCAGGATTTGAACCAGATCCAGATTATTCAGAATCTTGTATTTGTGAAGTCGACTCAAGTGGAAAGTATACAGGAAAATATATTTATGAAAAATTACAAGATGGTAATCGGATAGAATATGATATTTTTACAGCATTAGATACAGAAAAAGTGACGCAATATGGATGTCCAGTTTGTGAAGAAATAACAGAAAGACCTGGAAATAGCTGTGCTTGTATTTACAATACTGATGGTAGTTGGTCTGGGCATTATTCTTACATTGAATGGCGTTGGCTTTCAACTGGAAATATAGGAATCACTAGTAGTCAAATATTAAATCAAAATCAAATTACAAGTGATATGAACTGTCCAAGCGCTGAGGAATGCGAAGAAGGCGAGCCAGATGATCAAACAGAAAATCGATGCATTTGCGCACAAAGTCCAAACGGAGATTGGTACTATCAATATTTACAATATCGAAATGGCCAAATTTTTAATCAAATCGAATTTCCACTAACTGATCAAAATCAAGCCAATGCATATAATTGTCCAAGTGCAGAAGAATGTACATCAGGAGAGAGTCATATATGTGAAATAGAAAACGGGCAACATTATTGTGAAGACGG
>CALVJI010000060.1 GCA_944332105.1 uncultured Bacilli bacterium | reverse complement strand
TGAAAAATTTGACAAAAAAATAACCATTTTATCGTGGTTTGTGGCTTTTTTGAGTTTTAAAAGTGTTTAAGTTCCGTGTGTTTTTCAATTTGGTTACCGATATAAGTAAAAGTATTGTTTTCTTTAAGCAAAGATTCAATGGTTTCTCTTTCTTCTAAAGTTAAATGTTTCATAATAATAAAATCCTTTCTTGTACGACATAGAAACCATAAGGATTTATTATAACCGAGTTTTTACATTTGTAAATTCTCTTTTTATTTAAAATCGAGTGTTTACTATTTTAATTAACAAGTATAATATTTTTTTGTTTTTTTCATATAATAAAATTGACATAATATACATATTTTGGTATATTATGTATATCAACTTACCTGTGAAGGATTAAAGCTGGGTTCTCAAATGAGAGTAGATATGTGTTTGCATATTTAGAATTCCTTTGCTCCTGGGGTAAGTTTTTTTATGCTTTATTTTTCTTTTTTTCTTTTAATTCTAATTTGATTTCATCTAATATATTTGGTTTTTTATAAAGTAAATCAGTGACAAAATCAATTAATTGTTGAGAACATCCCCAACGTCCTGTAATTTCATGATGATAATAATATTTTTCATCACTCTTTAAATTAAATTTATCAACAATTAGTTTTAAATCATATTGATTTAATTTTATTTCTATATTTCTTCGTTTCAAATTTTCAGTAACTAATTCAATTACTCTTTTTTGAGTAAAATTATGTGTTAAATTAGGATCTTTAACTTTAGTAATAATTCTTGCTGGCTCTTCTCCATCTTTTGCAATTCTAAACGTCATTTTTGCTTCATCCTTGCCTTTAACAATTCTTACATTTAAATCAACAACTATAGCAAGTTTATCACTTATGGTATCATTAATTAAACTGTTCGTTTCACTTTTTAATTTATTATATTTAGAAAATATATTATCACCATACCTGCTTAATATATTTTCTTCAGATATTTCTTCATTATTAATAACTAGAGTCAAAAATGAGCTGTTTATTTTTTCAGTTATATCTCTTTCAAAAAAATCGAATAATTTTTGAGAATAATTTAATACATTGGCTTGCATGAAAGGAAGGTAAATTGAATCCATTTCTTTTATCACGAAATGCGTTGAAGTATTTCTTAAATTTATTATTACTTCTAAATTTTTTCTAATAGGATCTTTATCATTAGTAAATATCTTACTTACGCAATTGAGTAAAGATATTGTTCTATTAGGCTTATCAGAATAATATATACTTTTTCCTTCCTTTAATAGTTTTGCTTTTAATAATAGTTCCCATGCATTACAGATAAAAAAAGCAAACCCCTCTAATCTATAATTAATTGTTGGTTTATTGTATATTTCAATAGCCATTAAAAATGCTTCTTCACTTTTATCTAACATATCATTGATTAATTTTTCATTCATCCTATTACCTCCTTGTAATTATAAATTTAATATCTATTCTACCACTTTACATATATAAATACCATTCTTTTCAATCCAAATAATTTCTTTAGTATTTGGTATACATAATGAATTAGTATAGTTTTCAAATCCATCAACTGTATCAGTTTCCATTTTTCAGTTACTCTTACAAAAATGTTATAAGTGTTTGTATTGTAGAATGTCCTAAGCTTTTAGATAATGCTTTTATATCTGTACCATTTTCTATTAATCTAGTTACATGTGTATCTCTATAAGCAATAAATCTCCAAGGTATTCCAAGTTAATTACCTTAAAAGCATGTCTTACTACTTCTGTTCTCCTAAATTGTCCATTTAGTTTAACAAATATTAGTTGAGCTTCATTTAAATTCAATTCTAACCCTGAAAGTACACTAATTATCTTATTTTCTACTGTACTCTTTTTCAAATTAATTACTCTTTTCTTATAATTTATTATATATCTACCATACTTTTCTCTAAATATTTCTTATTACAATTTGTATTCTTTTAAAGTATTAACAATTGTATCTCCTATATCAATTACTCGCTCACTACTTTCTGTTTTACCACTACCAAAATACCATATTTGTATCTCTCTATGCTTTGTTCCTCCACCCTGATTTTTTTATAATAATTTTATCTATAATTTATTTTTTTATTATACAAAACTGATGTTTTACATAATAAATAAGCACGTCAAAAAGGCGTGGTTTTCACTTAGCCTATAAGGCATAAATATTAGCCAGCCGCATATGGAGGCTGGCTTTTACTTTGTTCAAACCCAGTGCTATGACTACTTTAGCAAATCTTTAAAAGAATTCATATATTCTTTCTTTGTTATTTTGTCTTGCATCATATTTTCGTGTCATTATAATATATCTTTTCTTTTTTTATTCTTATAAATTAATTTTTCTTTTCTGAATATATAAATCTTTAAAATGCTCTTTTGTCATAATTGATGTGTATGTTGTAATTGGTATACCATTTTTTTGCCAAGCATTTGGTTCTACTTTATAAGGTAAAAATCCTAGTTTTTCTCCAATATTTTTAGATTTTAGATTTCCTTCATCATAGCCACATAAGATATTTTCATATCCTTGGTTAAATAAAAAATTCATAATTTCTATTAGTGCTTCTACCGTATAACCATTTCTCCAAAATCTTGGATGGGTATTAAAAGAAAGTTCAATGCCTTTTATATCTTTCTGCTCTCTATCCGCAGCAATATTTCCAATTGGTTCACCAGATGATTTAAGATATAGAATCCAGTCATAAGATTCAGGATGCACCTGTTCATATCCTTCTATTTTTTTGGGGTCTTGTTTTATAAATTCAAATTCCCCGTTAATATTCCTTAGTTTTGTAAAATCATATTCATATACTTTCTGATAATCTTCTAGTGTTCCTCTTTTTAGTATTAGTCTTTCTGTTTCAATCACAGGGGTTTCATATTCCATAATTTTTCTCCTTTTATCATAATTTAATCTATATTTTTTGTGATTTTAATGATTGAAAAAGGTGTCAACAAATTAAATCCTTGTTCACACCTTTATTTTACTACATATATTTCCTGTTTAGTGGACATTTGATAAAAATCCAACCAATTTTTAATTTTATTAATATTGATATTTTTCTTTATTTATGCATTTTTGCCACAACACTGTTTATACTTTTTCCCACTTCCGCATGGACATGGGTCATTACGTCCTATCTTCTTCTCTTTTTTTACTGGAGTTTTTTTCTCAGTTTCTTTTTGATCGTTTGTTTTACCTTTAATAGTTTGTTTACGATTCGAATTTTGTTCTATGTTTGCTTTTAGTAAAAATTGAGAAATAGTATCATCGATTCTATTTAAAAGTTGTTCGAACATATTGTACCCTTCCATCGTATATGCTTGTAATGGATTTGTTTGGGCATATTGTCTTAAGAAAATTCCTTCTTTTAAACTTTCCATTGCATTTAAATGTTCAACCCATAGAGAATCAATAATTCGTAGAGATATTGCTCTTTCAAATTCTTCAAAGTTTGGAGCATCTTTAATTTTAAATTCATAATCTTCATTAACTAAGTTCGTTAAGTAATCGATCATTTTTCCTTCATCGAGATCTTTAATTTCTTCTGGTTTGATCTTTTCTGTTTTTAAATAATTGTTATTTAATTGTTCAACAATTTCATTGATGTCTTCTTCTTTAAATTTGCCATTTTCATCAACATGTGCTGTAACAATATCTTCCATGGTATTTCTAAATGTTTCTTTAATTGTGTCATGAATACTTTCATTATCAATGATTTCATTTCTTTGATCATAAATAATTCTTCTTTGCTCATTGACAACATTATCATAATCTAGCAAATTTTTACGCATATCGAAGTTGTTTCCTTCAACTTTCTTTTGAGCAGATTCAATTGATTTAGTTAAAGATTTTGAACGAATCGCTTGATCGCCAACTAAGCCTAGAGCCATGACCATATTTTTAACTTTATCTGTTCCAAAACGACGCATTAGATCATCTTCAAAAGAAACAAAGAATTGACTCATACCAGGATCGCCTTGACGTCCAGCACGACCACGCAACTGATTATCAATACGACGTGATTCATGTCTTTCTGTTCCAATTACACATAAACCACCTAATTCACGAACCCCTTCGCCAAGTTTGATATCGGTACCACGACCAGCCATATTAGTAGCGATTGTGATCGCACCTTTTTCACCAGCATGAGCAATAATTTCAGCTTCACGAGCATGATTTTTTGCATTTAGCACTTCATGTTTTAAGCCTTCTTTTTTCAACATAGCTGATAATTTTTCGTTATTTTCTACTGAAATAGTACCAACTAGAATTGGTTGTCCTGTTTCATGAATTTTTTTAATGGTTTTTACAATTGCTTGATATTTTCCAGCTTCTGTGGAATAAACTAAATCTGCTAAATCTTCACGAATTACTGGTTTATTTGTTGGAATTTGAATAACATACATATTATAAATATTTCTAAATTCTTCTTCTTCTGTTTTAGCCGTACCAGTCATACCAGATAATTTATTGTACATTCTAAATAAATTTTGGAAAGTAATTGTAGCCATTGTTTGTGTTTCTTCATTAATTTTCACGCCTTCTTTAGCTTCAAGGGCTTGATGAAGTCCTTCGCTAAATTGACGACCATGCATCAACCTGCCAGTGAAAGGATCAACGATAATAACACTTCCTGCATCTACAACATAATCTACATCTCTTTTAAAACCATAGTTTGCTTTTAACGCATTATTAATATGGTGAACTAAAGCAGAATTACCTACATCATATAAGTTGCTTAAATGAAAGATTTTTTCTAATTTTTCAGCACCTTTTTCTGTAATAGAAACATTTTTAGTTTTGTTATCTACTGTATAATCTTCTTCTGTTAATTTTTTAACGGCTTTATCTGCATCCATATATAGATTTTTAGCATTTTGTTTACCACCAGAAATAATTAATGGTGTTCTTGCTTCATCAATTAAAATAGAGTCTACTTCGTCGACAATACAGAAGTTTAATGGTCTTTGAACACGATCTTCTTTACGGACAACCATATTGTCTCTTAAATAATCAAAGCCAATTTCATTATTTGTAGAATACAAAATATCACAGGCATATGCAGCTTTCTTTTCCATTGGATTCATTTCGCGCATATTTAAACCAACAGTTAAACCTAAAAATCTAAAAATATTACCCATCCACTCGGAATCACGTTTTGCTAAGAATTCATTTACCGTTACAATATGAACGCCTTTACCATCTAAGGCATTTAAATACGCGGGCATAGTTTCTGTTAAAGTTTTTCCTTCACCAGTTTTCATCTCTGCAATATTACCATAATGTATTGCTAAACCACCTAGAATTTGAACATAGTAAGGTTTTTCATTTAAGACACGATAGTCTACTTCTCTAACTACTGCAAAAGCATCTACTACTAAATCATTTAGACTTTCGCCATTTTCTAATCTTTTTTTAAATTCTTCGGTTTTAGCTTTTAATTCATCATCACTTAACGCGGCCATTTCATCTTCTTTCGCAACAATTTGATCCGCGATTTTTTCAAATCTTTTTAATTCTTTATATTCGGAATCTATTAATTTTCTAAATATTCCCATGTTAACTAACCTCCATAGATAGTATTTTACCATAAACTCTAATAAAATAGCAAAAATTCTCTATTTTTTCTTATTTTTTTCTACAAAAACGTTATAGATAATAAATGCAAGCATAAAAAAACATGTTTTTCTTTTAATTTTGAAAACATGCCTTTTTTCACAAGTTTATTCGGTATCAATGATACCGTAAGATCCGTCTTTTCTTTTGTAAAGAACGGAAACACTTTCAGTATCAATATTTTTGAAGATGAAGAAATCATGACCAAGCAATTCCATTTGTAAGACAGCTTCTTCCTCGTCCATTGGTCTTAATTCAATAGTTTTACGACGGACAATTTGTGAATTGTTTTCCTCTTCCTCTTCTTCCTGCATATTCATCATCATTTCATATTGTAAAACATCTTTAAATTTTCGACGCATTTTCGTCTTGTTTTTGCGAATTTGTCTTTCTAATTTGTCAATTGTAAAGTCGATTGCTGTATATAGGTCAGCTTCACTAGTTTCTGACCTTAAAGTGAATTTTGGCGTTGGAATTGTAACTTCGATAGTTTGTTCTTTATTTCTAACACGTACTACAACATAGGCTTTTAATTCTTCTGGGTTTTCAAAGTATTGATCCAACTTTCCTAATTTTTCTTCAATTTGAGTCTTAATTGCATCAGTAATTTTCACCTTGTCTCCCCGAATATCTATTCTCATGATATCACCTTCCTTATTTTCATTATACCAGAAAGGCGAGAAAAAAACTACTAAATAAGTAGCTCTTTTGCACCAATTTTAATTTGTTATGGTATTTAAAACTTCTTCAACGTCAATTGCTTGTAGACCCTTAGCTGTTTCTATAAGTTTAAAGTCAACAATATTTCCTTCTTTTAAAGTTTTGTAACCATCTTTTCTGATTGCTGAATAGTGTACGAAAATATCTTCTAAATCACCGTATTCAATAAATCCGTATCCTTTCGTATTGTTGAACCATTTAACAGTTCCTCTTAACACACTCTCACTCCCTTCCTATTACTTTTACTTCTAACTCTACTCTATCATGATTATATCGACTTTACAATTAAAACTCTTCGACAAATTCTGCAGCATTTGATTTTCATGTTTTAATCTGACATATAAACCACGATGGACCAAATTTTACACTTTATTTTTATGAAAAACCATTTTGTTGCGCGAAATGTCGATTTTTTGTCGTCAAATAACTTTTTTTAGTTATTTTTTATATGTTTTTTTCGTTTCGCAACCGGTTTTAACTATTTGAAGAACGCAGTTATTTTTTTTAAATTTTCTTATGGTATCATTGGTTTCGTTGGGGTAGTGATTAGTGTGAAAAAGAAGTTTATTGATGGTGCTTTAACAAAAATAAAGCAACAGAAAAAGGTGACATCTTTAGAAGAAAAAAAGTTACGATATGGATTAGAAGCTTTTTATAATTTAGCAACAAAGACAATTGTTTTAATAATACTTGCTATAG
>CALVJI010000059.1 GCA_944332105.1 uncultured Bacilli bacterium | reverse complement strand
GCCTCGGGTGGGTTCGAACCACCGGAATGTCAGAGTCAAAGTCTGATGCCTTACCACTTGGCTACGAGGCAATATATTAAATGGTGGAGGGACATGGATTTGAACCATGGAACCCGAAGGAACAGATTTACAGTCTGCCGCGTTTGACCACTTCGCTATCCCTCCACTATTATGGTGCCGAAAGAGGGACTCGAACCCCCAACCCACTGATTCATACTACTATAGTTTTCACTACCACATTGTGTTTGTAGTCTGGACTTTCTCTTAACCTTATCTTTATGACTTAGGTTCGTCGTATAAAGTCTCTACACTCAAGGGTTATCCTTTAGCTCGGGATTGGCATATAAACTATATTTCTTTCGTTCCTTTCTGCCTTTTCCTCTATTAGCTCCTTTATAGGTTGCAGTTAAAGAATGACAGTTGGGACATAAAAGAATGAGATTGATTTCAGAATTGTTTAAGTAATTACCATCAATATGTTCGATTTCTAATGGAATTATATTGCTATAAGGATTTCTTTTGTTCCAACCGCATAATGCACAGCTACTATTGTATTTTTCATACAAGTAGCGCCGGACATAATTTGAAACTTGATATTTTCCTTTCATACCACTAACTAAGCCATTTTTCCATTTATAAATATACTCTTTATATTCATATTCCAATTGGCAAGTATTACTACAGTAACTCTTACCTCTTTTTAAAGGCTTGTTGCAGTTTTTACAATTCATAGATCTCCTCTAATTTACTTAGCTTTCCCCGAATTAGCGACGTCCACTATAATTATTTCTAATTATAGGTGCAAGATAGTTCCAAAAGCATGCAGCTTCTATCCCACAAGTCAGTTGCGCTACCAATTACGCTATTTCGGCAAAAAAAATAATGGTGGGCGTTTACGGACTCGAACCGCAGACCCTCTGCTTGTAAGGCAGATGCTCTAACCAACTGAGCTAAACGCCCGTTTCTCTAAGACACTTTAAATGTTACCAAAAACCCTGCTTAATGTCAACTAAAAATTGAATTTTTTGCATAAAAAGTGAACTTTTAAAGTGTTTTTGAAAAATTTATTGTTTTTTTAACCCCTTTTTTGAATGGGCATAATATTTACAAATGGCTTGTAAGTGACAATTTTCACATAATGGATGAATGGCTTTACATTGATAACGACCAAACAAAACAAGTTGATGATGTAATCTACTCCACTTTTCTTTTGGAAACTTTTTCATTAACTTTTCTTCAACTGTTCTTACATCATCCTTATTATATGCTAAAGAAAGTCTTTTGGATACTCTTTCAACATGTGTATCCACGGCAATCGCCGGCACATCATATAAATTGGATAAAACAACATTGCACGTTTTTCTTCCAACGCCCGGTAAACTTTCTAGGTATTCACGACTGTTTGGAACAGCCCCTTGATAATCCGCGACTAAACTTTGAGCGATTTTTTTTAAGTAACCCGATTTTTTCGTATGAGAACCCACAGGCCGAATAATAGAGGCAATCTCTTCTTGGCTGGCTTTAGCTAAAGAAAAAATATCATATTTTTGCCATAAAACTTTAGTGACTTCATTGACTCTTTTATCCGTACATTGGGCTGACAGAACCGTAGCAATAAGCAATTCATAATCTTTTGTATAATTTAATTCACAACGAGCGGTAGGATAAAGCTCATCCATATACTCGATGATTTCTTTTATCTTATCCTTCATCTTCTAACCAATTGTAATCAAAAAGTTGCATACCTTTCTCTTCTTTTGGACGATTCGATGTTAGTCCTGCTTCTACTTCTGTCATATTATGATAGCCTTTTTTTTGCCATTCATACAAAATCCGATCAATATATCTTAAACTACTCACACCATTATACACTGCTTCTTTTAGAGCACCTAAAACTAGTTCTTCACTAAAGCCTTTTTCAAGCCAAGCATTAATAATTTCGTATTCCATTGGTGAAATACTTCTGCCAAGCTCTTTTTGAAATAAATCAAAGATCGTTTCTTTTTTCTTTGCTTCTCTTTTCTTTTCTTTTTGTTCATAAATTTGATGATACATCGGTTCTAAGCTGATCACTTCACAGCACCGATTCTTATCATCTTTACAGGCTTCTAACTCGACTAAACCTAATGATAATAGATGATTAAAAGCAATGAGTACTTCTTTTTCATCTAAATGAAGAACGGTCGTAATTTTATTTACATCAAAAGTTTTGTCAATCGCATCTTCAAAATAAATTAATAGTAAGAAATCTGCTAGAGAAAGATGGTTATCTAATGCCACTTGGATTAAATGAGTTGATAAAGTAAATCTTTTTTCAGTTAAAAACTCAATATTTGGCATACTTCTTACCCTCTTTCTTTAATATACTTTTTAATACTCTCTTCATCATTTTTGATTTTACGAGTCACAATTTTTTCCTCAATATCTTCTAATAATATCCCAAACTCTTTACCTTGTTTGCCACTTAAAGCTGCCATTTCTTCGGTAGTTAAAGCGATATCCCTTCGTGAAGTAATGGGTAACTCTTTGACCATTTTTTCCAATTTCTTTAAAGGAAAATGAATAATGCGGGCGACAACAAGACATTGGTAATATCCATATTTATATAAATGGAGCACCTTAATTGTACCACACTTTATTTGGTCTGCAATCATTTTTTGACGAATTTTTAATTCTTTTTCCACCACATAATTTTTCGATGTTTTGATCTGTGCCCAAAGTCCTGATAAATCCTCAACATACACGATTTTTTGACTTTCAATTCCCAATTCTTTTAAGAGACCTAATTTCTTTAATACATCAAAACCATTTGCTAATAATATTTTATCCAATTCTTGCCGAATCTTTGACTCCGAAATGTTTTGTAAATTCTTTTTTTCTTTTAAAATAGCGTGATAAAGTTCTTTATCCATCCTTAACTTATATTGAGTGGCAAAGCGGACAGCTCTTAAAATTCTTGTTGGATCTTCTTTTAACCGAAGATATGGATTACCAATCATTTTTAATTTTTTATTCATTAAATCAATACGGCCATTATATAAATCAATAATATTTTCTTCTTTGTTCATATAAAGAGCATTTACTGTAAAGTCTCTTCGTGATGCGTCTTCTAATAAATTTGTCGTATATTCTACTTTATTTAATTTGCCATTTTCATAAGATATTTCTTTACGATAAGTTGTAATATCAATCGTATAATTATCTACTTTCAAATGATAGGAACCGTATTCATTCTCTTTTTTGGAAGGGCCAAATATTTGAATTAAATCTTTGGGTTTAGCATTTGTCGCGAGATCGATATCATTCGTTGTCTTTAATAATAGAGCATCTCTAACAAAGCCACCAACTAAGTATGCTTCAAAACCATTATCTTCAATTTTATGAATTATTTTTTTTATTTCTTTGGGTATCAAGAATATCACCACTTTTGTTTTTTTAGTCTTTTTTACTTTCTATAGTATAAGAATAGCATATTTTCTTTGACTTTTGTACTACTTTTTAGTATAATTTAAATCGCTATACAAGTTGGCAGCGGAATTTTCCTTGTAATGTGTAATGATCAATTGATTCACGAGTATAATCTGCCATTAGAAAGTGTTAGTCATTACTCCCTATAAGAGAAAATTTCAAATAACTTTTAGCAATATAATAGAAAGGAGAAAAAAATCATGGCAAGATATACTGGACCACAATACAAGAAATCACGTCGTTTAAATTTTTCAACTTTAGAAAATGGGAAAGATTTAGCACGTCGTCCTTATGCGCCAGGTATGCATGGAACGAATCGCCGTAAAAAGTTAAGTGAATATGGTGTCCAATTACAAGAAAAACAAAAAGTACGTATTTTATATGGACTAAACGAAAAACAATTCCACAGAACTTTTGATAAGGCTTCTAACATGAAAGGTATTACTGGTGAAAATTTACTTTTCTTACTTGAAAGTCGTCTAGATAATTTAGTGTATCGGATGGGACTTGCAACAACTCGTCGTGCTGCAAGACAATTAGTAAACCATGGACATATTACTGTTAATGGTAGAAAAGTAGATATTCCTTCTTATACTTGTAAACCAGGTGATGTTATTGCAGTTAAAGAAAACTCTTTAAATCATCCAGCTATTTTAGCAAGTTTAGAAGCAACAAATTCAATCAAAGCTTTTGTTGAATTTGATAAGAAGAAGATGTCAGGTACTTATTTAAGACGTCCTGATCGTTCAGAGTTAAATCCAGAAATTAACGA
The DNA here is from genome assembly GCA_944332105.1 of uncultured Bacilli bacterium. Lineage (GTDB taxonomy): Bacteria > Bacillota_I > Bacilli_A > RF39 > UBA660 > Ventrenecus. The sequence goes on along the minus strand of CALVJI010000059.1, from coordinate 2,827 downwards.
AAGTTTAATTGTTGAATATTACAACCGTTAATCAGTTGTTAAAAAAACAGAGAGCAAAGGTAAGTTTATACTTTTGCTCTTTTTATTCGGATAACTTATAAGGACTTGAAATAGTTCCATTTCCAGTAAATGTAAGATTTGCTTTTAGATTGATGACAGGCCTTATTGCATAAATAACGGTTGTGCTATAATCATTAATCAAGCCATTTTCTTCTACGGAAGCTATTAATGTATCCCATGATGTAAAATTAAAAGAATTATAGCCGCCTAAAGGCGTCATTGTCCAAAATTTTTGACCAATTGTTAGGTAACTGTTTGGAGAACTTTTTTGATAGTTGTACGAACCATCAAAAGCTCCACCACTGTGGCCAGCTAACATTACTTCGTCGACTGTGATTAAGCCTATTGGATAGGTTAAAGCTTTATTGCCTTTGCTCGATGAATTTACAGTAAAGTAATCATTACTTTCTTCACAAGTTAATGTAGGTGAACTAGTAGTTATTCGCAAATAACCTTTATTGTAAGTTGTTATAGTACCTGTTCCTACTCCACTTTGTAGGTTTAATGTACTTCTATCTCCACAAAAGCCATTATTCGTATCAATATACTCAGTATAATCCGTTAAACGACTTTCATAAAAGGTATCATTCATTTGTTTTATAATTGATGATGTTCCAAGGCCATGAGCCTCCCCATTTGTATACATATACCCGGTATACATATTATCTGTATGTTCTTCATTAAACTTAGTTGTATTATAATATCTATCTGTGCTGGACTCGCCATTGGCATGAGAGGTTGTCCCATCATAAATTAGCCGAATTGTACCGTCGCCATTTATTCTCACAATTCGCCACCATAATCCAGCAAACTCTACATAATTATTTTCTACAGAGCCTCGATAATAATAAGAAGTCCCGTCATCATCACTCATCTGATAAATGCCCTTTTCGTGAGATTCGCAAGCTTCATCATCACACGCCGATTTTGTAAAATCTGGGGTATATGGATAGACGGATAATTCTCCTAATGCTGTGGAAACTGTTTTATTTTTCACAAAATATAAGTTACATCTAGTTGCCACATCATCACTTGACTGATAATTCGAATAATCACCAACAAAACTCAACTTGCATAGTCCCAACTAGGAACTACACCATTCGTACAACTTGAAGCACTTGTATCTAAGCTATATTCTGTATTTTGCTTAGGAAAAGTATTAGAAGAAACACCATCTATATAATATGCAAAAATTGTATTATTAGTAGTGGACATTTTTTCTTTTTGAAAACTTTTAACAGAACTAGCTAAACATATAATACTAAGTGTTACAAATATGAGCAATATTTTTATTTTCTTTTGACTTTTTTTGTTCATTTTCTTTAGTTCTCTTCTATTTTATTTTTTACTATTTGATTATATAATATTTTTTTTATTATTCTCAATTTCTTTTCTTTTTATTCTGTAAAAGCTCATCTTTGCTTTTTTTTATATCTTTGATATAATTAAACTAGTTGGAGGATGGATTTATGAAACAAATATTAGAAGCAATTAAAACAAATAAAAAGAAAGCTTTATTGTTTGGAGGAATTGGATTACTTATTTTAGTTCTTGTAATTATTGGAATTATTCTTTTGGTTAGCCTTTTTCGTAGATACGATTATCATGAGATTGAAAATTTGATGGTCCGAGAGACTAAAAATTACTTGCGACAAAATCAAACTTTGTCCCCTACAGAAGATAATCCAACCGCGACGATTGAAGCTAGTACTTTAATTAGTGAAAAGTATTTAAAAGATTTTTCTAAGCTAAGTCGTGATTCAAATTGTGATGGATATGTAAGTGTAATTTATACGAATGGTTACCTTCGGTATGAGCCTAATTTAACTTGTGCAAACTACTCTACTTTATCTTTAGCTGATCAAATCATTTCACAAGAAGAAATTAAAGAAGAAAATGCAGGTCTTTATTCTTCAAATGATTATTATACTTATCGTGGAGAAAATATTAATAATTATGTAACTTTTGCAGGTGCTTTATGGCGAATTGTTAAATTTAACGAAGAGGAAATGATGTTGGTTTTAAATAATGTGGCTTCTGAATATGGCCAAATGATTTATGATGATCGTTATAATCAAACGACGAATTCTAATCGTGGGTATAATTCTTTTAATGTAAGTCGAATTGAAGAAACTTTAGATGGAATTTATAATGATTACTTTGCTAATTATAAAAATTATTTATTAGTCATGAATGCTTGCATCGATCAAAGAAGTGAAACCGATCAAATTAATACTGGTTCAACTGAATGCCGTCAAACTTATGAAACCCCTATCTCTTTATTAGCTACCTATGATTATATTAACGCTTCTATTGATCCATATTGCAGGGCTACTTCTTCAGGTAATTGTGCAAATTACAATTACTTATCTGAAGCAGATTATAGTTGGTGGCTTTTAAATGGTACAGATGAAAATAATTATGAAGTCTATGTTGTTAATACTAGAGGAAATATTACTCTTTCTACCGCTAGTGCTAGAAATCATTTAAGAGTTGTTATTACTATTCCTAGTCAATCTCTTTATAAGTCTGGAAATGGATCAGTTTCTAGCCCTTATGAAATTTATCAATTTTAAAAGCTATTGCGAGTTAAACAATAGCCCTTTTTTTGTTTTGTAAAATTTAGATATTTTACTCATTATAAAATTACAAGGATATGCAAGTAGAAAACATACTAAAAATACTGTCAGTTGATAGAATAAAATACCTATAATATAATTAAAAGAAAGCAAATTTTGAAAAATAGAAAGTTCATATATCTTATTTT
>CALVJI010000058.1 GCA_944332105.1 uncultured Bacilli bacterium | reverse complement strand
AGTGTAGAGAATGCAAAGGCTCAAATCGAAACCAAACAAAAACCAGATTTTACTCAAACAGCTCCAATTATAATATGGAGTGAGAGTCATGCAAGCACAACTACTACAGCAAGTGCAACAATGCCTCATCCAAGTTTAGTAGGCAATGGCGAGTCTTACTCAGCAGGATTAACAGCCCAGAATGTACTACCAAGAATAGGTACAAGTTATACTTTTGATTCAGAAACAGGAAAATACACGATAGGAAATCCACAATATTTGGATCCAACGACATTAGATTATAATGAAGACACAACCTATTATTTCTGCAGTGCCGGATTTCATACAAATTCAAGTGACCTTATCACACCATATCAAACTTATGAAAATTGTACAACGATCTATCAAATTATCTCGGCTACAAGTAGTGATGGCACTTCCACTGGAGCAGGAGGAACAAGATTTGCTAATCGAACTTATCGTATGACAGCTTATGCCTATACACAAAGTGAGCAAGAAAGTGATAAGTCAGACAGAGGCTTATATATGATGGAAGATCAAGATGGTAAGAGCTATTACTATCGTGGAAGTGTATCTAATAATTACGTACAATTTGCAGGCTATTATTGGCGAATTATTCGTCAAAACGGAGATGGTTCTGTAAGACTTTTATATGCAGGAACCAGTGCCAATGCAACAGGAAGCGATTTGCAAATCCAGACAAACGCTTTCAATACTACAAGAAACAACCCAGGATATGTAGGATATATGTATGGAAATACATTCAATATAAGCTATGCAGAAACTCATGCGAATGATAATGATTCTTCTATAAAAACAGTATTAGATAATTGGTATAAAACAAATATCGAAGATGAAGGATTCAGTGAGTTTATAGCAGATAGTGGCTTTTGTAATGATCGCAGTATTTACACTGGCGAAGGTGTTAATAATACTCTTAGTACAAATTTTAACGGTCATAAAAGATATTTGAATCATACTCCAAGTCTAATATGTCCACAGCAAAATGATTTATTTACTGTAGAAAATCCAGATGGAAATCAAGATTTAACTTATCCCATCGGTTTAATTACAGTAGATGAACTCATGTTAGGAGGACTTTCTGACGGTTATTTAAATCGATTATCTTACACCTATTCATCAAGTACATATTGGAGTATGACTCCTAGTCAATTTAGTGCTACAAATATGACAGCACTTGAATATACTGTCAGTGAATTAGGATATGCTTATAATTATAGTTGGGTTCCATTGACATATGGCGTGCGTCCTGTCATAAATCTTGCACCTGATACTCCGATAATAAAAGGAATTGGGACGGCAAATGACCCATTTGTGGTAGGATAAAAATCTTTTTAAAACAAACATAATCTAGTGTGTAACTATGAAACACACTGGATTTTTTTATTTTTATGAAATTTTTTAAAAAATTTACTTTAAAAAAAAGGAAATTGGACTTTTTTCTTGTATATGTATAGTAGAAGGATAATTATTCTTCTTAGAAAGGAGAAGTTTTTTATGATTTTAAATTATGCGTATTTTTTTCACTAAAGTAGGTGTTCTTTTTCTAAGTCTAACAGATTACTTTATTTTCTCAATTTTTTCTTGGAAAGGTTTTATATACCTTTCCCTTTTTTTTGACAATTTTTTGAGTATATTTTTGATTTAATAGTAGTAGATAGAGGTGTGTAGATGAAAGTAAAATGTTTTGATGAGAATACTGAAAAAGATTTGGAACAAAAAATAAATGCTTTTCTTTGTACTAAAAATGATGATATAATAGATATTAAGTATCAGGTGGCTATTGGCATTCAAGGCGAAGATCAGATTTATTGCTTTTCGGCTTTGATACTATATATAGATAAGAGTGATTAAATGAAGAAAAGTGGTTTTTTAGAAGGGACAATTATTGCAACTGCGGCGATTGTAATTACTAAAATTTTAGGAATGCTTTATGTTATTCCTTTTTATGCAATGGTTGGAGTACAAGGTAGTGCTTTGTATGCATACGCTTATAATATTTATGTTATGTTTTTAGATATTTCTTCAGCTGGTATTCCTTCGGCTGTTAGTAAGATTATTAAAGAATATAATACTTTAGGAAAAATGGATGCAAAAGTAAGAGCTTATAAATTGGGAAGAAAAATTATTAATTTTATTTCTATTACTGTGTTTATTTTGTTATTTGTTTTTGCTGAAGGCATTGCTTCTTTGATTATTGGAGAATTAGAAGGTGGAAATACTATTGCGGATGTGGCTTTTGTTATTCGGTGTGTATCATTCGCCATTTTGGTTATTCCTTTTTTAAGTGTTACTAAAGGATATTTACAAGGTCATAATATTATTAATATTTCTAGTATGAGTCAAGTTATTGAGCAAGTCATGCGAATTTTAGTTATTTTAGGTGGTAGTTTCTTGGCTCTTAATGTTTTTCATTTATCTTTAACTACTTCTGTTGGTATTGCTGTTTTTGGAGCATTTGTTGGTGGATTGTCTGCAATTTTATATATTTTGTATAAGATGCGAGGACATAAAAAAGAACTTTCTTTGGATCAAAATTTAAAGAAAGATAAAATTACTAATAAAGAGATTGTTAAAAAAATTATTTCTTATGCGATTCCTTTTATTATTATTGATATTGGAGTTTCGGTTTATCATTTTGTAGATATGGTATTGATTTCACGAACAATGACGGCTTTGAATTTTGATGCACATACTACTGAATTTGTTACTTCTTCTGTGGCTACGTGGGCTCCTAAAATAAGCATGGTCGTCAATTCTATTGCGATGGGTCTTACTGTTAGTTTGATTCCAAATATTGTCGAAGCTTTTACGTTAAAGAATTGGAAAAAGGTTGAATCTAGATTAAATAAGGCGTTGCAAATTATTTTTGTGATTTGTATACCAATGGTAGTAGGAATTGCTTTATTATCCAAACCAATATGGAGTATCTTCTATGGTTATGGGGATTTGGATTTAGGAAGTTCCGTATTAAGTTTTTATATTTTTGTAGCTTTGGCTTCTAGTACGTATATGGTAACATCTTCTACTTTACAAAGTTTGAATAAATTTAAAACCGTGTATATTACTTCTTTAGGTGGTTATTTGTTAAACGCTATTTTGGATGTTCCTTTTATGCTTATTTGTTATCATCTTGGGCTTGAACCTTTTATTGGTGCAGTCGTGGCTTCTATTACTGGTTATTTATTTACTATTTTATCGGCTTTATTTGTATTAAAGAAAGATCACAAATTAGCTTATGGTGAGACGTGGAAGATGTTAGGAAAAATTGTGGTGCCTACTGTTTTAATGATTTTAGTTGTTCTTCTATTGGAATGGATTATTCCGTTAAATGTTGTTAGTAAAGCTTCTTGTATTATTTATGTAGCTATCATTAGTATTATAGGCGCAATTGTATATTTATTTACAGCCTATAAAATGGGTATTTTGGGCGATGTTTTTGGTGACTCATATTTACGAAAAATTGTTAAGAAACTTACTTTTGGTAAGGTTACACTTTCATAAAAAAAAGAAAGACTAAGCTTTCTTTAAACCATATACATATTGCCATCTGTTTCGTATGTTTCCTTGGTGTAGTAGGTACTTCCTTCCAATTTATTTAAGCGAGCTTCGATACGATTAATATTTCGTTCTAATTTGGCCATGCGACTTTCTAATTCACTTAGAGGGGTGAGGTTAGTTAAGTCATTTTGATTAGGATAGGCTGGTAAAGTATTTGGCATTGGCATATTCCCCGCGGCATAGAAATTACTACTTGCAGCATTAAAGGCGGGCATATTTCCAGCCATTGCCATAGGATTTGGCATATTGATATTAGGACCCATCGCGCTCATGTTAAAACTTGAACTTTCAAAAAATGAATTTCGTTCTTTTTTCATTTTGAGTTCCTCCTCTAAATTAGTATATGATGTAAAGTAGAAAGTAGTGATTATTATGCGGTTAAGAAATGTGAAAAATTCTTGGGAAAAAATGTTGGAAAGTAAATATATTGTGGAAAATCCTATAGAGAATAAGGGAAAATGGGCTAATGTTTTTAAAAATGATCATCCTATTCACATTGAAATAGGAATGGGTAAGGGACAATTTTTGCTTACCATGGCCGAGAAATATCCAGATATCAATTTTATTGGGATTGAAAAATATTCTAGTGTTTTGTTAAGAGCAACGGAAAAAGCGAGTGAAAAGAATTTGAATAATTTGCTTTTTATATGCATGGATGCGAAAGAAATTAGGGAAGTGTTTGCTCATGAAATTTCAGTAATCTATTTGAATTTTTCTGATCCATGGCCTAAGAGCCGACATGCAAAACGCCGTCTTACTTCACCTTTATTTTTAAGTCTATATGATAATATTTTTAAAGATGAAAAGCATATTATTCAAAAGACAGACAATATAGCTTTATTTGCTTATAGTTTAGAAGAATTAAGTAAACATGGATATGTTTTAGAAAGAGTAAGTTTAGATTTAGCTAATGATAATATTATAAATGTTTTAACTGAGTATGAAGAAAAGTTTCATTCGTTAGGATATAAGATTTGTTATGTGGAAGCTATAAAAAAAGAATGACATTGATCATTCTTCTAGACTGTTAATAAATTTCTTTCGACTTTGTCAACAATCTGACTTCATTTCTGAAAGTGAAATGAAGCATTTTTTATTCTTGGATTTCATCAGATGTTGATTCGTCATCTTCTGGTGTTTCGGTTGGTTCACTTGGTGTGGTTGGTTTTTCAGGGGGTTCATCTTTGTTTTCATCATCATTTCCATCATCATTATCGTTTTGATCTTCGCCTTCATTTGAGGAAGAATCATTGTCATTATTCGTATTTGAATCATTGTTATTATTTGAATTGTTGTTTGAATTATTATTGTTACTATGGCTTTCTTTGTCATCGTCATCATCATTATTTTGATTTGTATTTGAAGATGGTTTGTTAGTGACCGGATTTGTAATCGAACTGTCTGGAACTTTGCCGCCAGAGTAGATACCTTTACCAATAATATTGCTTTCTTGTTCATAATCAACAGAATAATCATAGGAAATTGAAGTAATTGTTTCTGTTTTTTTGATACCTAGATTTTCTTTCATAGCTTCTGTAATGGCATTAAGGCTTCCTTGATAATAGCCGAGACAAGATAATCCATAGATATTATTAAAAGTAAAATATGTAAGTTGCATTTTTTCTATTTCAATAAAGTTGTCGCCATTTAAGGCATTTACTAACATACCTTTTAAAGATTCATAAAAAGATAATATTTGTGAAGTACTCATATTGGTTGCAATGTTATTACTGATTGTATTTAATATATTTGTAAAATCACTTAAACTAGAAGTTTGCACAATTTTTTTAGCGATCGCTTCGATAATTTGTTGTTGATGACGGTTGCGGGCAATGTCGCTTTCTAAATAAGCATGACGACTACGAGCATAAGCAAGGGCTTGCTCACCATTTAAATGTTGCATACCTGTATTCATACATACCATGTTGGTATAAGTTCGATCGGCACCACTTTCGCAAAGAACGCCTTCGCCAAAACGACTAATATAATAATCATAATCTGGGGCTTCGACATCTACGTCAATACCACCTAAGGCGTTTACTAAGTCAATAGCACCTTGGAAATTTACTTTAACGAAGTAATCGATTTCAATATCTGTTAGATTTTCAACAGTATTAATTGTACTAGCAGTTCCATAAGCAGCTGATGAGTTGATTTTGTTGTAACCAATGTTTCTACCATAGGCATTGATGATTGGAACGTATAAATCTCTTGGAATACTAAACATCGTAGCTGAAAGGGTTTTAGGATTGAAGGTTACCAACATAATTGTATCGCCGTTAAAGGCAGCATTGGCATCTAGGCCAGTCGTTGCTTCGGAATCGACACCTAAGACAAGAACGGTAAATGGTTCTGTTAAGCTTTTAGTAGAAACTAATAATTCACTTTCATCATTTTTCATTTCTTTAGAGTATTCTTTAATTATTTTTGTTTCACTGACAATGTTTGGATAGTAGTCTTCATTGGCGAACATAACCGCAAAGTCTTTTGTTAGGAATATACCATCCACTTCATGATTATATAAAGCATCTAATAGAGATTTATAATCATTATAGTAAAGAATATCATTATTCATATTTTCATTGCTCATTAATTCCTTTGGTAAAATATAACCTGTTTTATCTTTTTCGTCTGTAATCATTCCGACTGTGCTACTATCTTGGAAGTCCGTATCTGTTAAAGCAAGGAGTACAGTAGTATAAGTGCTTGTATCACTGACAGTGAGATTTTCAACCTTTTGATATAGCCAATCAATGTAATAACTACCAACACTGAATAATACGGCAAATAAGATAGTTAAAATGGTCATAAAAATAAAGCTGATTTTTTTGTTTTTAAACAATTTTTTACAGCCAAATATTGTGTAAATTAGACCATAGATAGCCATGATGATTAATAAACCAATGCGAAGAACATCTTCAATGCCGGCTAATGATAAAATGCTTCGGCAAAAAAAGCCATAGCTAATCCAATAAGCAAGAATGGTTATAAAGTAAAAAAATTCCATAATTCGGTTTGCTTTTTTTAGTTTTGATATAAAGTTTTTCATAATACACCCTTTCATTGATATTCTTAATTAGAATTATATAATAAATTTTTTAAATACTCAATATTTGATAGTTTATTTACAATGAAAATCAAAAGAAACTTTATTTCATATAAAGATACATGGTATAATAATGTCGAATAAAAGGAGGATAGACGAATGGAGATTATAAAAAAAATCAATGCAGTAACGATGTCTTTATGTATTCTTTTTATGTCTGTAATGTCTTTTCTTCCGATTGCTAATGCGGCTGTACAAGGTACGATTACGGGAAATGAAGTACGTTTTCGTTCTTTACCATCGACGGCTGGTGTTATATATGATTATTTGTATATTGGTGACGTTGTTAGTGTAACGAATACGACTAAAGTTTCAGGCTCTGGTTGTGATGATGGTTGGTATAGTGCTGATTATAATGGTAAAAGTGGTTATGTTTGTTCTACTTATGTTTTATTAGAAGGTGAAACTTCTAGTGCGTCTTATGAAAGACCATGGACTAGTCCTAAAAAAGCAATAATAGGTGGGGCTGCTTTCATTGCAGGCGGATATTTAGGTGTTGGACAAAATACTATTTATTT
>CALVJI010000057.1 GCA_944332105.1 uncultured Bacilli bacterium | reverse complement strand
TTACTTATCAACATGTGCTCTTTGATTTTTTATTGTATTTTAATCCACTTTTGTTTCTTTGGCTGTGAATTGTAACATTATGCTCTTGTAAAAATAATAAATTTTTGCTATAATAAGGCATATTTGAAGTGATGCGTTTGTATTGCTTCTTTTTTAATCAGGAGAGATCAAAAAAAATGGACGAAATATATGCTAAATATGAATATGCCAAAAAAATGCTTGAAACAGAATTACAAATCCTTATTAAAGAATTCGAAAGAAAACATGGATATACTCCAGTAGAACATACTAAATCAAGGATCAAAACGGAAAAAAGCATTCAATGTAAGCTAACCAAAAAGGGATATGGATTTACTCCGGAAAATATCGAAAAACATATTTCTGATGTAGTAGGCGTCCGGATTGTTGTTTCTTTTTTAAGTGATGTTTACGATATTGTTTCTATGATTACACATTCAACCAACTTGTTAATTAAAAAACGCAAGGACTATATTAAAGAACCAAAAGATAGTGGGTATAGTAGCTACCATTTAATTGTGCTAGTACCCATTTATTTAGAAAGCTATGTGGAATACATTACAGCAGAAATACAAATCCGTACAGTCGCGATGGACTTCTGGGCTACTTTAGATCATAAAATCCGTTATAAATTTCAAGATGTTATTCCCGCAGATATTCAAAACGCCATGCGTGAGTATGCAGAAGACATTCAAGAGCTCGATCGTAAAATGTATGAAATGAATAAGATAATGAGTAAGTATGAAAAAGAAGGATATTGAAGCATTAATTCTATGGTATGAAACAAACAAACGAGATTTGCCATGGCGGCATACAAAAGATCCGTATAAAATTTGGATATCTGAGACAATGTTACAACAAACCAAGGTAGATACCGTTATTCCATACTATGAACGTTTTTTAAAAGAAATACCTGATCTAAAAGCTTTAGCAAATATTGATGAAGACCGTTTATTAAAGTTATGGGAAGGATTAGGGTATTACAGTCGAGCTCGAAATTTACAAAAAACAGCCCAAATTTTGCAAAGTCAAAATCAAAATACTTTACCAATAGATAAATTAGCCTTGCAAAGTTTGCCTGGCATTGGTCCTTACACAGTAGGGGCGATTTTATCCATTGCCTATGGATTAAGAGAACCAGCGATTGATGGCAATGTCTTGCGGGTTTTATCGAGAGTATATGAAGAAAAAGAAAGTATTTTAAAACCAAAAGTTCGTGCAAAATATGATAGTATTTTACAAAAATGGATGAAAGATTTCTCACCTTCTTCTTTTACACAAAGTTTTATTGAACTTGGTGCCTTAATTTGTACAAAGACTCCCCAATGTAAAGAGTGTCCTCTAAACCAAGCATGCAAGGCCTATAAACATCAAACGATAGATGAATATCCCGTTAAAAAAGAAACCAAAGAAAAAAGGATTCTTCATAAAACCGTTTTTCTTTTTGAATACAAAAAAAAGATTGGCATAACGAAGAGAGAAAATAAAGGAATTTTAGCCAATCTCTACGAATTTCCAAATATCGAAAATTCATTAAACGAGGAAGAAATAAATAAACTATTTCAAAACAAAGGAATTTATGCGAAGAAAATCATTAAATTACAACCAGTCAAACATGTTTTTTCGCATCAAATATGGATTCTTCATGGTTATCAAGTACTATTAGATAATCCAATACCTAACGTAACATTTGTGGAAAAAAAAGAGTTAAAAAAAGAGTATTCTTTGCCTGTAGCTTTTCAAAAAGTATGGCAAAGTTCCGTTTTAAAAGATTAGGATTCTTCTTGTGAGGAATCCTTTTTTCTCATCTCTTGATACGCCAGCTGTAAATTTTTAACCAAATCATATGTTCCACCTGCCATAAGACCACTGGTGGCAATCGCTAAGTTAAAATCTTTTGTAATTAAAAATTCTACAATAGCAAAAACAATACCAATAGTTAGATTTTGTAAAGGAATTAAATAATTTTTAAACCACGAAATCTTTTTAGATAAAAAACCAAAAAGAATTGTTACAATCATTGTAATTAAAGAAAATATTTCTGTTGTCATAACCTCCTCCTAATATAGGATATGTGAAAAGAAAAAATAGGAGTGGGTAAGTGTCTATTTGTAAAGAAAATCTTTTCATTTTTAAGAACCGTTGATATAATAGTCATACAGAGGAAGTAGGATTATATTTATGGAAGAGAAAATTAAAGGTTTAACAGACAAACAAGTAATGAATCGTATAGAAAAAGGCGAGAAAAATGAATACGCTGAGGATAAGACGAGAAGTAATTGGGAAATCATCCGTGATAATGTTTTTACTTTATTTAACTTTTTTAATGTATTAATTGCCATTGCCTTAATTTATGTAGGTGCTTATTCCAATCTGTTTTATATGGCCATTATTATCTTAAATTGTGGCATCGGTATTTATCAAGAAATTCATGCTCGTAATTTAGTACGTAAATTAAGTCTTTTAAAAGAGAGCAAAGTAACAGTCATGCGTAATGGCGAAGAAAAAGAAATTCGACCTCAAGAAATTGTCCTAGATGATATTTTAGTTTTAACTCCTGGCACACAAATTGTTTCGGATTCGGAGATGGTCTTTGGTGAGATAGAAGTAAATGAGTCTTTACTTACAGGCGAATCAGATTCGATTGATAAAAAAGAAGAAGAAAGTTTACTTTCAGGTAGTTATGTAGTAAGTGGTAAAGGATACGCTAGAGTAGTAAAAGTTGGTAAAGATAATTTTGCCGCGCACATCACAAGCGAGACGAAAAAATATAAAAGAGCGACTTCTGAATTAGTAAATTCTATGAAAAAAGTAACTCGTTTTACCAGTTTTGCAATTATTCCAATTGGCATCTTACTCTTTATAGAAGCTTATTTTGTACGCAATGCCGGAGAATTTGATGCAGTGGTTACAACAGCTGCAGCTCTTTTAGGAATGTTACCCAAAGGACTTATGCTTTTAATTACGATCTCACTTGCAACTGGCGTCATTAAACTAGCAAAGAAAAAAGTTCTTGTTCAGGATTTATATAGTGTGGAAACCCTTGCTCATGTCGACACCCTCTGCCTTGATAAAACAGGAACTATTACCGAAGGCAGAATGAGAGTAAGTGATGTCTGGATAGTAAATGACAAGATTTTAAAAGATTCTGTCGACAATGTTATGAGTGCTTTTGTCAGTAACATGGAAGAAAGTAATGCCACCTTTTTAGCTTTAAAAGATTATTTTAAAGAAACGACAAGCTATGAAGTCATTGATAGTATATCTTTTTCATCCGAAAGAAAGTGGAGTAGTTTAAGTTTTAAGAGCCTTGGTACTATCGTTATAGGCGCGCCAGAAAAACTTGCACTTCGAAGCAAAGAAAAAATGTCAAAAAAAGTAATAGAAGCCCAAAAAGAAGGAAAAAGAATACTAGGTATCGCTTATACAAAAGAGACCATTCGCGATGAAAATTTACCACTTCTTCAAATGATCGGTTATATCGTTTTGGATGATCCTTTAAGAAAAAATGCTAAAGAAATGTTAGGTTTTTTCAAGCGGCAAAAAGTCGATATTAAAATCATTTCTGGAGATAATCCTCTAACCGTTTCTTCTATTGCCAAAAAAGCGGGTCTAGAAGATTACAAATCTTATATGGATTTATCGACGATTACAAATGATGAAGATATTCTAACGATTGTAAATGATTATAGCATCTTTGCTAGAGTACTTCCTCATCAAAAAAAATTAATTGTAGAAGCTTTACAAAGAGAAGGACATACGGTCGCGATGACTGGTGATGGTGTAAATGATGTAATTGCTCTAAAACAAGCGGATTGTAGTATTACTTTACCAGAAGCAAGTGACGTCGCGCGCCAAGTTTCTCAAATCGTCTTATTAAATTCAGATTTTAGTGTTTTAAAAGATGTTTTAATGGAAGGAAGAAGAGTAGTGAATAACATTACAAATGTCGCTCGTATCTTCTTTATCAAAACGATCTATTCTGTTTTACTTTCTATTTTTAACATAATCACCAATACTCCATTTCCTTTTATTCCGATTCAAATTACACTTATCGATTTAGCTATTGAAGGATATACTTCTTTCTTCCTATCTTTCAAACGAAATGATAAACCAATTGAGGGAAGTTTCTTAAAAACGGTGTTCAAAAATGCCGCGCCTTATGCCTTAACAATTATCATATCTTTAGTAGCTTTAACATTTATGAGAGAAGGCTTAAAAATTGCCGAAGATGCGATGCTTACCATTGAATATTTAACTATTGGAGGCATTAGTGTTTTTGCTGTTATTGCAGCTTGTCGTCCTTTTAACAAATTAAGTACTTTCCTATGTACAACCACCGCGATAGGATATTTCATGGCCACATATTTATTTCAAGATTTACTTCATTTAACCCCTTTAGATTCAGACGGCATTGCAGTTTTAGTATGTACACTGTTGATTGCCTACATTCTAGTGGTCGGTTTACAAATGATTATTGATAATGTTGTGAAAGACATGAAAGGCAAAAACAGCAACGCTTAACTTAAAAGAATGTATGAAGAAATCATTCTTTTTTTCTTGTCTTTTAGTAAAAATTTATATACAATGAGTATAAGAGTAGGTGGTTATATGTTAAGACTAAAAAATATTAAGAAAATTTATCATTCGAAAAAAGGACCCGATACGACTGCTTTACAAGATATCAATTTATATTTTCCCTCTAAAGGAATGATTTTCATTCTAGGTAAAAGTGGCTGTGGCAAGTCAACACTTTTAAATATAATTGGCGGCTTAGATATGCCCACATCTGGTGAGATTTTACTGTGGAACAAAAATATTGCTCATTTTACAAACCAAGAATATGATGCTTATCGCAATACAATCATCGGCTTTGTTTTTCAAGACTTTAATGTTTTAGAAGAGTATAATGTTTTTGAAAATGTAAGCCTTGCTTTAGAATTACAAGGAAAGAATAATCGCGAAGAAGTATTAACTGTATTAGATAAACTATCTATCGGTGATTTATCGGATCGTAAAATAAATGAATTATCCGGTGGTCAAAAACAACGTGTCGCAATTGCAAGGGCCTTAGTAAAAAAGCCAAAAATTGTCTTAGCAGATGAACCAACTGGAAACCTAGATTATACTTCGAGCAAACAAATTTTTGAAATATTAAAAGAAATTAGTCAAGAACAACTTGTTATTGTCGTATCACATGATGAAGAATCTGCCCGTCTCTATGGGGATCGCATTGTAAAACTCGTAGACGGAAAAGTCGTCGAAGATACCGCGCCGCCAAAAGAAGAAGAGAGTGAAAACATCACTTTTACTTCTTCAAAATTACCATTCATTTATGCTCTAAAAATGGCCTTACGAAGCCTCGGTGTCAAACCATTTCGTTTGATTCTAACTATTTTAATCATGGCTTTCACTGCAGTCTTCCTAGGTTTATCCTTTAACTTTTTCCTTTTTAATGATACTGCTTTCGGTTTACAAACACTAGAAGCAAATGATCAAAAAATCATCGATATTTCTAAAATAGATGGGACAAAAGAAATAGATTTAACGCCAGAAGATCTAACTAACTTAGAAAATATTGATGGCTCGATTGTTAATCCTGTTTACACATTTGGGATAGGTAACCAAACGCTTAAAATTTCTTTTAATGATGAACATAAAAATGACAGATATTTTTATGAACAAACTCCTGCTATTAGTAAAATTATCGAGGTTCATGATGAAAGAGTTCTAGAAAATTTAATGGGAAGTGCACCGACTGCGGATAATGAAATTGTTATACACCGTTACTTAGGAGACTACATTTTAAAATATGGCATAATAGATGAAGAAGGAAATACCTATCAACCGGCAAGTTTTGAAGAATTAATTGCCGACCATAAAACCATATTACTAGAAAACATTCCAGTTACCATATCAGGTATTTTATTAGATGATTCTTCCTTGTATGATCCGTATCGCAAAAGCGGACTTTTCCCATCAACCGCGCTAAAAAACTATTACTCTTCAACCTATGCAAATAAAGGAAGTACCATTTATGTAAAAGATAAGAGTTATATAGAAAACGCATATTTAGAAGTAGAAAATATTTTACAAAATACTTATCTAATGGATACAAATTATTTGACAACGCATAATCTAAAATTTATAAGTGAACCAGTAACAATTATTACTAAAGATGGCGAAGAAATAAGAAATAATTTGCAAAAAATAGAAGTCGTTTTGTCGGCTGAATTTCTAGCTGAATCAGATGCCACTTTTAAAGAAAATTACACGGCGTATCTTACCGATGAAACGGCCTTAAAAGAATATATTAAATCGTATTTACAAACAGCTTTTACTAATCAAAACCTATTGCTTCACACGCCAACATCAGAATTTTCGATGATCACCAAAGTTGTCGGAATAACGCTTGAACAAACTAGTTATTTAAGTACAGATATTTTAACCGAAATAGAAGAAAAATCCACAAGAATTATTAATGGTCGTATCTATGAAGATGATTCTGAAAAAATGTCTAAACTTTTAGAAAATGCCAAACTAGTTTACGTTTCTGGATATCCAACAGCTTATTACTATGCGGATACAGGTTTTGAGCAAGTTCCGGATGTAATTAATATCTATTTCAACTTACGGTATGTTATTTTAATTATTGCATTAATCTTTACAATTTTTGCTATACTTTTATTTGCGAACTATTTAACGACTTCAATTATGTATGCCAAAAAAGAAATAGGTATTTTAAGAGCCTTAGGTACAAGCACTAAAGATGTCGCGAAAATATTCTTATATGAAACCAGTATTATCAGTATTATCTCTTATTTATTTTTCCTAATTTTCTATTATTTACTTTGTACATTACTAAACAATTTTGTCAACCAACATATTTTCTACACTATGCAAGTAATTTTAAATAATCCCCTTGTTTTAATTTATGTTTTCTTATTTATCCTTGCTATTTCATTATTAATAACAAGTACTTCTTTACATAAAATTACTCGTATTAAACCAATTGATGCGATTTTAAATAAGTAATATGAAAGAAATTTGTGTACAATGTAGAGGGTAGGTAGTATATGAGTAAGCGTAGAAAAAGAAGAAAAAAAATAAAAAATAGAGATCGCTTTTTATTAATGGTTATTGCCTTTTTAATATTATCCGTGGTTGTTTATTATGTAGAACCAGTTCGTACATTTTGGGAAAATATTACAACTAGTTATGCATCACAAAATGTCCCAACTTATGAAGGAGAGTTATATACGATATTAAACAATAACATTCCAGAATTTACTGCTGAAGATTACACAACAAACTCGTTTGAAAATTATAGTGATCTAGACTACTTAGGACGATGCGGAGTAGCTTTTGCCAACATTAGTAAAGAACTTATGCCCACAGAAGATAGGGAAAGTATTAGTGATATCACTCCTAGTGGTTGGCAGTCTGTAAAATATGATATTGTTAGTGGAAAATATTTATATAATCGTTGTCATTTAATAGGATTTCAATTAGCCGGAGAAAATGCCAATGAAAAAAATCTGATAACCTGTACAAGAACAATGAATGTTGAAGGAATGTTACCTTTTGAAGATGAAGTAGCAGAGTATGTAAAAACAACCAATAATCATGTTTTATATCGTGTTACACCTGTTTTTGAAGGCAAAAATTTAGTCGCGACAGGTGTCCAAATTGAAGCCAGTAGTGTCGAAGATAAATGTGGAGAAATTTGCTTTAATGTCTTTGTTTACAATATTGAAGAAGGCATTACTATTGATTATCTAACAGGCGAGAGCAAACTAGCTGAAGCAAGCTAGTTTTTTTATGGAAATGAATAATTTTTAGTTGCATTTTTGCATATATTTTGATATATT
>CALVJI010000056.1 GCA_944332105.1 uncultured Bacilli bacterium | reverse complement strand
AATAAAAAGTCTACAAATTTCTTTATTCTCTTACTCACATTATATCCTCTTTTTTGAATATTCACAAGATTTATATGAATACTTTCTAGTAAATCTGTCTCTTCTGTTTCTCCATTTTCATTTCTCATTTTAAAATAAATGATCTCTTTTTTAGTATGAAATGGAGAAAATCCATTAAAGTTTATTAAATACACTTTTGGGTATCTTTCTTGTTTGGGCTTTGTAAGTTCTAATAATACACCAAAAGCATAGGTTGTGTTCTTTGAAAATAAATTTACTGTACTTTGATAATTCATTTCTAAAATAAGAACAACAGAAGAATTTACTTTGACTAGAATATCACTTGTCATTCCTTTTTCATGGAGTTCTCTTTTTACGATCTCTCCACCTTCAAAGGAAGCCTCATAAATATCTTTAAAATCAAGTTTCGTAATCTCACTTAATACTTCTGCTAAGACCTTTCTAGAAGATGGTTCTCTAATAAGAGCTTTAAATGGAAAATCTCTTAAGAGGTCAATAGGTATTTGATTATTCATACTTGTTCACCTCGCTTTCTTTTTATGAGTGAGATGACTATATCACAGGAAAAAAGAGAACACAAATGACGAATTTTACCCCTCTTGCAGCCAAAGAGAAACCAATTTTCAAAATCTACTAAGCAAATTTTAAAAATTGGTAAAAAAAAGTTTGCAAAAATTCAAAATTAGTAAAAAATACACTTTTTTGATAGTTTACACTTATTTTACGCGACTTTTATTATATATTATTGGAAAACTCCGATAATATAAAGAGATGTCTCAAAAAATAAATTCATAACCAAAAAAGAAATCACTCCTCATACGCTTAGAAGAAGCAGAGCCACACATTTATTAGAAGTTGGAGTAAATATTTTGTATATTCAAGAGCTTTTAGGACATGAAGATATATCTACACCACAAGAATATGCTAAAGTAATAGAAAAAAACAAAATAGAAGCTATTAAAAAAGCTCCTCTAAATTTAAAGGAAACAGAACTATTGCCTGATTGGAATGATGGCAAAGATTTACTAAAACAGCTTTTAAGCATCTAGACGTTATCAGGGAAAATAGCAAAAGAAAAGCACTTAAACAAAGGCTTGATTAAAAATTTCCCTGATAATCTTAATTCCCCGATAACTTGTATGGATCAGAAATTGTCCCGGATCCCACAATATTCACAGTACTCTTAAGATTTATGGTTGGGCGAAGACCATAGCTATTAGAAATAATATCGGCATCAAGTGTGCCAGACGAGTAAACAAGAAACACAATAGCATTCCAGTAAGTTCTGCCGAAGGGATTATATCCTCCAGCGGGCGTCATTGTCCAATAAGTATTCCCAATTGTTAAATATGTATTGGGAGCAATTTTTTGATAATTATAAGTACCATCAAATACTCCTCCAGCATGGCCTGCTAGTATTACTTCATCCACCGTAATTAATCCTATTGGATAGGATAAAGCCTTATTTCCTTTACTAGAACCACTTACTGTATATAAGTCCTTTTCATTCTCACAGCTTAAATCCGGATTACTGGTTACAGTTCTTAAATATCCCTTATTATATGTTGTTACCGTTCCTGTTCCTACTCCACTTTGTACATTCAAAGTACTTCTGTCTCCACAGAATCCAGCATCGGTATCAATATACTGTGCATATGATGCAAGATAATTTTCATAAAACTCGTCATTTGCTCGTTTTATAGTTGATGATGTTCCAAGTCCATCTGCCTCATCTAATGTATACATATATCCTACATATTCGTTTCTTGTATTTGAAGTGTTTATTTGACTCGTTCCTATTTGTCGATCTGTGCTACTCTCGCCATTCTTATGTGGTGTTGTTCCATCATAAATAATTCTTATACTACCGTCTTCATTGATTCTTATTACTCGCCACCAATAGCCGGCAAACTGTAAATAATTGTTTTCGACACTTCCTCGGTAATAATAACTCGTGCCATCTTGATCAGTTATTTGATATATTCCTTTTTCATGTGATTCACAAGTTTCATCATCACACGCAGACTTTGTGAAATCTGGAGTATATGGATACACTGATAAATCACCTAATGCTGTGGAAACTGTTTGATTTTTTATGAAATATAAATTACATCTAGTTGCTGTATTATTACTTGGTTGGTAGTTTGTATAATCACCTAAAAAGCTCCATGAAGCATAATTCCAAGTAGGAACTACGCCATTTGTACAACTTGAAGTGCTTGCATCTAAAGTATATTCTGTATTTTGTAAAGGAGGATTTTGACTAGCTACTCCATCGATATAATATGCAAAGTAAATATCCCCTGGACTTTTTACATTTCCTTCCATCAAATTATAGGTTTCTTTACTTTCAAATGAAGCAAACGAAGTATAGAAAAATACGCCTGCTATTAATAAAATACAAGCAATTGTAAAAATAATAATACCTGTTTTTTTAGGATTTTTCTCTTTAAACTTACTAAGTTTTAAATTGTCAGATTCATTATTATTTTTCATTTTCTTGACTTCTCCTTCGTAATTAGTATGCTTAAAATTATCTTTTTTAAACTCTAAGTTATACTTTTTATTCTCTTACTATATAAATTATAGCTTAAATCGCATAATCTCGCAACTTTTGGTTCAAAAAAAAGTAAATGTTTTGACACATCTACTCTTTGTTTTTCTTATCTAAAACTGAATATATTTTTTCTTTGTCTTGATAAGAGATGATTGTTTGCAAGTTTACTTTCTCTGTACTTTTATAAATGTTTTTATCAATAATTGGATTTATTTTACGTAGTTCTTGTAAGATTTCTTTAATTTCTTTTCGCTTACTTTCTTGTTTTTTAGCAACAAATTTACAACCACAATTTAAAAATTCTAATTGATTCGAATGTTGCCATGAAATAATATCTTTTTCACGAACAAAATATAAAGGACGAATTAATTCCATGCCAGCAAAATTATCGCTTTTTACACGAGGCATCATCGTTTTAAAGGAGCCACTGTAAAACATGGCTAATAAAACGGTTTCAATGACATCATCAAAATGATGTGCTAAAGCTATTTTATTGCAGCCTAATTTTTGAGCATAATCATACAAGTAACCTCTACGCATTCTAGCACAGAGATAACAAGGATGTTCTTCATTTAAAAGATTAGAAACTTCAAAGACATTGGTTTGAAAAATTTCTAAAGGAATATTTAGCTTTTTGGCATTTTCTTTGATTTTTTCAACATGATCTTTTTGATAACCTGGATCCATACAAATAAATTTTAAAGAAAAATGAATTTTACCATGTTTTTGAATTTCTTGCATACACTTTGCTAGTAGAAACGAATCTTTACCACCTGATATACAGACTGCAATTGTATCGTTGTCTTCAATTAAAGAAAATTCATTGATTGAGTGAATAAATTCTTTCCAAATTGTTTTGCGATATTTTTTAATAATACTTCTTTCAATCTCTTCTGTTTTCACTTACCATCACCATTTCAGTTGACAATTGTTTAATTCGTTCCATAATTCTTCTGGCTTTAATTTTTTCATCACTTTTATCATTTGTAATAAAATGTCTTTCTAATTCTTTTAAATTTAAATTTGAAGTAAAGAAGGTTGTTAAATGATGATTCATTCTCGTTTGTAAAATGGTACCTAAGACTTCATCTCTACTCCATTCACTTACTTTTTCTGCCCCAATGTCATCGATACATAAAATATCAACCGTTTGATACTTCTTCATTTTTGCTTCATAAACATCCCAATCATTTTTAAGTTCACGGAGAATTTCTGGAAAATAAATCATTTCTGTTTGAACATTTTTCTTTTCTCGCAACTCATTTAATAAAGCACTAATTAAGAAAGTTTTACCACAGCCAAAATTACCATGTAAGTATAGCCCTTTCATCGTTTTAGAAAAATCATATTGTTCATAAAATTGGTCTAACCATTTGATAACTTCAATCCGATTTTTATCTTTGACATCAATATCTTTCATACGTGCTTTTAAAGAAACGTCTTCTTCACTTTTCTTTGACTCTTTGGCTGCCCATTCCTTTTTTTGATATTTACAAGGTTTATAGGTTGCAAAAATACCCTCTTCACTTTTTTCTAAAGTTCCGACGTGACCAGGATAGGCATTTTGACATTCATATAAGCCATGACATTTTTTACAATGATTTAATTCTTCTACTGTAGCTAGCAATTTGGTAGTTTTTTTCATTGCTTCTTCTTTGGTTAAATGCAGATAATTTACTAAAGCTGCAAAATCCTTATTTTGTAAGGCTTCCCGATAGTTTTTTTCTAATTCTTCTGTGCTACTTTTGTGAAATGTAATTTCCATTTTTTCCTCCTACTCATATTTTTTTAAAATATTTTCTAATTCTTGTTCTTCGGTAGCTGTTAAGTTTTCTTTGCCAATTTTTTCATCAAACCATACAGGCATCTCATTCGAAACTTCTTTTTTGGTTTCTTTTTTTAGTTTTGAAGTATATTTTTTGTGTTCTTTTTCAGCAACTTCCATGGCATCTTTTGCTGTTTCTATGCCTAATCGTTTCCATTGACCAGCGATTGTTTCCACAAAGGAAGTATTTAGTTTGTTGTTATTCTTTTTTAAGACATAGTCCACTAAAACATTGACAACTGCCGGTTTTAATTCAACATCTACTAATAAATATTCTAGAAGTTTTAAATCTCTAGGAGTCGGATTTCCGTTGTTATATTTACTCTTTAAAAAATCATAAGGAGTTGTATTTTCAAAAACTTCAATAATTCTTCCTTTTTTACTCATATCTCCAGTAGGACTTTTTAAATATTCTGGTTGGGCACGATATACTAAAGTTGGCAATTTACCATGATTGTTGTACTGATAATATTTTCTTGTTTGTAAACGAAGACTTTCTTTATCAATCGAACCTTTTTCATTAATGGTTAAACGGATGATTTCGCTCATTTTTAAAGTGTCTAAATTGTAGACAAATGAAAGATTATTGATAAGTTCTCGAACTCTTTTATTAAAGGTTCTTTCATTAATTAACCCCCGAGGTAGGCTACTCATTAATAAATCGAAGTCTACTTGATCTTGCATATTTAAAGGGAGAGTTGTTCGGCCGATTGCTTCAAAACCCACTTGGATATTACTTGATTTAAAGACATCATCAAATAAGGCAGTTATTTCTTGATAATCTTTTAAAGGCACTTCAACTGGAGCATATTCTTTTTTTAAAAGTTCGTATTCTGTGGCTCCAATATTATTGTATAAAACAACATTAAAAATGGGATTAGCAAAAAATTCTTTTGGATTCATAGGCGAATAGAGTTCATAGACATAGTTGTTTGGTTCACCGCTTTGAAAGAATGTTCTTAAAAGTCCTGCAGCTTCTAATGATTCACGAGCTCTTTTAATACTCTCTAAATTATTTTTTAAAATGGTCATTAAGTGATGATGAGTATAGTCAACACTTACGAATGTATAACGGTCTAAATCGCGCCACAAAGTTAAGTATAAACTAACAGCTAATGAACCAATGATGGGTTCATATAAACTCACAATATTTTTGCGATCTTGTTCTGTTAAAATCGTTTTATTCACTACAATATATTTGTCTGCAGGCAAAAGTGTTACCACGATTCATCCGTCCTTTCTTTTTTCTTATTATAATAAAAAAAAGAAAAAAAAGAAACTCCTAACAAGCTTCATTACAAGTTCCAGCTAAAGTAGCTTCTAAAAGTGTAGATAAAGTACTTTTTAAGTCTTCTGTTTCTTCTTCTGTCAATGGAGCATAGCCATTTTCTTGGGTAGATACGGTTCCTTCATGAAAGCCAACAATTTCACCGTTTAATACGCTTACTACTGTGGGCGCAACAAGTCGTTTTTCTTCGGCTGTAACTCTTTCATTGTTTTTTCCTGTTAAAGTATACTCTTCTAGATACTCATCTAATAGATTTAGAATTTGATAATATCCGTTACTTCCTTCTTTAGTAGTTACTATTTTATTGTTTTCATCTAATTCTAAAGTGTCACGTATTTCTGATATATTTAGATAGTAAATACGACCAATGCCTACTTCTTTAGCCGCACTTTCTAAAACGGGTAAAAGGGTTCGACACCAAGGACATGAAGGAAAGCCAAAATAGATCACGCCGGTTCCTTCTTTTAATACTCGGATTACTTCTTCTTCTGAAGCATAGACAAAAGGGTTTTCGTTTGAAAGTTCTACAATTGGATAAGCTAGATTATTTTGTTCATTTATTTCATTATTTAAAACTTTGTACTCTTCGGCAATTTTTTCAGCATCTGTTAAATCAGGAGTTTGTTCTTCTTTTTGATAAGCAAAAAAAGCACAAATGCTAAGAATAAGGACGACAATACCTAAGAGTCCTAAAAAAATTATATTATCTTTTTTCATACTACCACTTCTTCCTCATTATACTTAAAAAGAAGAGAAAAAACAATTCCTCTTCCCTATGTTTGACAAATTTTAAGAAGTTTTCATTAAATTTTTTATATTTTTAATTACTTTTTTTTCAATTCGTGAAATGTAAGATTGGCTAATTCCTAGCATTTCGGCAACTTCTTTTTGGGTGTAACTATCGGTGTTGTTTAAGCCATAACGCAAGACCATAATTTGTTTTTCACGACTACTTAATTTGTTGATCTCTTTAGAAATAAAATCTCTTTCTACTTGTCTTTCATATTCATCACTTACTAAATCACTATCGGTACCTAAAACATCTTCTAAATGAAGTTCATTGCCCTCATTATCGTAATTTAAGCTATCTTCTAAAGAAATCTCTTTTTTGCGTTTTTTATTTTTTCTTAAGAACATTAATATTTCATTTGATATACAACGAGATGCATAGGTTGCTAGTTTAATATTTTTATCAATTTTATAGGTATTAATTCCTTTGATTAACCCAATTGAACCTATGCTTACTAAATCTTCAATATCATAGCCAGTATTTTCATATTTTTTGGCAAGAAATACTACCAACCGAAGATTGTGTTCAATTAAAATATTTTTGGCCTCTTCATCCCCTTTTTGTGAACGTATTAAAAGAGCTAATTCTTCTTCTTTTTCAAGAGGTGGAGGCAGTTTATCACTACTACCAATAAAAAAACATGCCGAATATTTTCTTTTTAACCAATTCAATATTTTTTTGATCATATCATTTCCTCCAAACAATAAGAATTTAACAAACAATCTACACCATCTTCTAAAACATCTTTGTCACTAATTCCTACTAAATAATTTTTACTTTGAATACCACTTATTTCAATTGCTTTGATTTTAAAGCATTTCATTAAGCCATGACTCGACACTGTATTATAAGGAACATAGATAATGTTTTTCACGGGAAAAGGAATCTTTTCTTTGTTTACTAAAATAATCCTTTTTTTGCTTATCGGATCTACTAAAGTATTTCCTGTGTCTAAAAAGGAATTTAAAGTTATCTCTTTACCATTTAAAAAATATATGGTAACAGGATAATACTTTGCGTAGTGATTTACTTCTCGACGTTGTTTCACATAAATATATAACATTATAGGTGAAAATATGACTAAAAATATATAATTTATAGATATTGTTTGATATGTAAATAAGAGTCCGTAATGATTTTCACTGAAAGAGAGATTTAAAAAATATAAGAAACCTCCTAATACAGTACTGGTCATGTATAAGTAACTTACATTTTGGATAACGTATTTTTTATCGTGAAACCCAAATGTTACTAAACACATAGCAAAAGCAATTACTACTTTTATCAAAAACAGAACAAGAGAAGAAACAGGCAAAAACAAAAAAATTATAGTAAGAGAACCGATAAATGCGCCGAGAAAGATTCTTTTAAGAGTCCTATTTCTTTTTAAGGTGTTATTTACTGTCAGTAGTAAAACAAAATCGAAAAAGAAATTTAAAAGAAAAAGTAA
>CALVJI010000055.1 GCA_944332105.1 uncultured Bacilli bacterium | reverse complement strand
AACAAACTATAGTCCAATAGACCAAGGATTTAATAAACTTGCTGATGCAATGTTAGTAAATGAATATCAATCCTCAAGTGTTGAGGTAGCCAAACAGCAAATCGAAGCAAAACAAGTTCCAGACTTTTCAAAAACAGCTCCAATAATTAATTGGAATGAAAATCATGCAAGTACAACTACAACAGCAAGTGCAACAATGCCTCATCCAGACTTAGTTAATAATGGCGAAGACTACACCAAAAATTTAACAAATGAAAATATCTTGCCAAGAATAGGAACAAGTTATACATTTAATTCAGAAACAGGACAATATACCATAGGAAATTTATCCTATGTCGATCCAACAACTTTAAATTATAAGGATTCAGAGACAAAATACTATTTTTGTGCTTCCGGCTTTAGCATGAGTTCAACTGGAGTTGTTTCCACTTGGAATAATTATGCAAACTGTACAACAATTTATGAGCTAACTGGGGCAGTTAAGGAAGAAAAAACAGCTGGAGATCCTTCAATTAAAGCTATGAGTTATCGTATGACAGCCTATGCTTATACACAAAGTGAGCAAGAAAGTGATAAATCAGATAAAGGATTATACATGATGGAAGACGGGGATAGTAAAAGTTATTACTATCGAGGAAGTGTAAATAATAATTATGTGTATTTTGCAGGATATTATTGGCGAATCATTCGTCAAAATAGTGATGGCTCCATAAGACTTTTATATGCTGGTGAAACGCCTAACGCGACTGGAAATGATTTGAATATGAAACTTACGGATAGTAGTTTAGGCTATACGAATATGACTACATCTTCATTTAATTCAGAAAGAAATAATCCAGGTTATGTAGGATATATGTATGGGAATACTTTTAATAGTTCGTATGAGGAGACTTATGCAAATGATAATGATTCAAATATCAAAAAATATTTAGATAGTTGGTATAAACAGAATATTGTAGACAAAGGTTATTCCAATTACATAGCAGATCCAGGTTTCTGTAATGACCGCAGTTTATCAACAACAAGTGATGGGGATGGTGTTTCTCTCGATTATACCTATTATGGTGGCTACCAAAGATTTTATAGTTTGAAAACGCCAAGTTTAAGTTGTCCAAACAAGAATAATGACTTATTTACAACTGCTACAAATAGTATGGGAAACAAAGTCTTAATCTATCCGATTGGCCTTATTACAGCGGATGAACTCATGTTATCTGGCTATGCGGATGGTTATTTAAATAAATTGGCTTATACTTATTCTTCGGTGAATTATTGGACTATGTCACCTGGAAGATTCAATTCTGGTATTCTAACAGCATATGAATTTTATTTTGATTTAAATGGCTTTGTAGGCACCTACTGGGTAACTGATAGTCGGCCGGGTGTTCGTGGCGTTATTAATTTAAAAGCAGATACAGAGATTAGTAGCGGAATTGGGACGGCTAATGATCCATATGTAGCGAAAGTTGCGTAGAATATATTTTTTAGAATAAATTAAAAATCGAAGGATTCGTTTCTTCGATTTATTTCATTTCTAAGTAAATATTTTTTTTGAATTGATGTTCTAGTACTTGTACTTCGCCACTTGTATCTATTTCATTTAATTGTTCGGTTGTGATTAGAAAATATTTATGTTGTAAATAATCTGTGCCATCATTACTTACTGGATCGTCCCATGTTAGATCTAAATGCAGCCATTGGTTATCTAAATAAACCGCGTTCCATACATGTCCTTCTGAGTTTTGGTTATCTTCTGGAGTCATGGCAATTTTAAAATTGTTAAGGCCTATCTTTTCTAAAAATAATGCCATTGCATCGGTGTATCCATTACATGTAGCCATTCCTTCGAATAATGGACCATATGCAATATAAGAATGGTAAGTGCTTTCACCACTGTCATTTCTTTCAACATCATATTTGGTATTATTAATAATATAGTCATGAATAGTTAAAATTTTGGTATAATCGTCCATATCATTTGTAATTAAAGTATTATATAATTCATCTACTTTTTTCGTGATTTCAGCAATTTGCTCAGAGGTATAAAAGTAATGAATGGATACAGTGACATCGCCTGCTTTACTAATTAAAGTTTCTACATTAGAAAAACTATTAAAGGGATGAACAAAGTTGTTTAAATGAGTTAGTAAGTCTTGATCATTGCTAATCTCTCGAACATCTTCTAAACAATTTGTGTACTCACTAGGGCAATAAAAAGTGAATTCTTCCCAGCCATTATTGACAATGGTATAGTAAATGTTTTTTAAATCGCCTTTGCTATAAGGTGTAAAATCTTCGACGTTTTGGACAAAAAGAAAGTCTTCTTGTTTGGCATACTCGTCTTTTGAAGGAATAATGATTTTAGGATCATTAAGCGTTAAAGTGGCGAGTTTATCTGTCCAATTATTGGCATTTAAAAAAACAAAGACAAGAATAAAAAGGCAAAGTAACGGTATTAACATTTTTTGCATAAATACTTTCATATATATCACTAATCCCATTTTAACAAAATTCTATGAGTCCGACAATTCTTTTATGTTTTTTTTAAATAAAAAGTCAATCATTAGACATTGTGATTACTTGCTTTTTACAAAAATTCTGCTATAATTGTTAACTAGTCACAAAAAAGGGGGTTTTTATGGTCAAACAATTTGGTTACGAATTGGAGTTTCATGATGCTTCTTTAGATTTATTAGCAGAGAAATACCAATTGCAAAAATATAAAAAAGAAGTACAAGTGCCTTATACGCATTATTTTTTAAAAGAAGAAGTTCCTTTAACGAAACATATTTATTTAAGAGGAAAAAATTTGAGTTATGGTGGTGAATTTATCTCACCTATATTACGAGATTATGAGCAGTGTTTAAAAGATTTACAATTTTATTTAAAAATTTTAAAAGATGAGGGAGCTGTAGTACAGAGAAATTCATGGATTACACCATTTCATATACATTTGGATCGAACCTTTTTATATTCAAGAGAAAAAATTGAAAAGTTATTAAAGTTTTTGTATGCATTTCAACCTGAAATATATGAGTTAGCTAAAGGAGAATTTGATAAAATTCGTGAGAATATTTTTGTGGATTTTAAACCGTTGTGTGGTGAGATTATTGAGCAATATTTGCAAACTGAAAATGAGCATTTTTTTCATTTTAAAGGCTCTTGCATTTTATTAGATGATCAAACTTTAGAATTGCGTTATTTTAATGCGTCTTTACAGTTAAATGTTTTAGAAACTTATTTTCAATTTGCTTTTCATTTGCGGGATTACATTATAAATGAGCAAAGTGATCAAGAATTGTTAGAATATTTTTATCAAAAAGCTTTGAATAATGGAGATACTTTGATTTTAAGTCGTAAGAGGGAAAAAATAATGAGACAAATTTTACAGTTAGAAAAAAAGAAATGACGATTAAGCCATTTCTTTTACTTTATTTGCAAGTCTAGATTTTTCACGATCAACAGTATTTCTTTTCATTAGACCTTTAGCAAATGCACGGTCAGAATATCTTTGGACATCAGCAAGGAGTTTTTGTGCAGTTTCTTTATCTCCAGCTTCAATTGCTTTATCACAGTTCTTAATACAGTTTTTTACACGTGCTTTTAATTCATGGTTGTTGGCTGTTTTCTTAGCAATAACTTTAATTGCTTTTTTAGAACTTTTAATATTAGCCATAATAATCTCCTTTCTTATTAAATCGTATATAATTCTAACAAATTTTCGAGCTTTTGACAATGTTTTTCCGATTAAATTTGACAAATCACGAAAATAATATAAAATAAGGACTAAAAAAGAAGGGGTGTTTTTATGTATAGAGATGAAAAAATATGGCATGATGCAAAAGTTATAGATTTTGGATTTGTGCAAGATCATTTAGTATATTTACAAAGCGATTGGATTACAGAGGCTAAAAAAGAAAATTACCGGGTAGATATTTCAGGTTTGTGGCTAAAGAAAGATGGGCAAATTTACTATTTTAAAACAACGGCTGATTTTTATTCTCTAGTGGCGGAGTTAGTTGGGGAGAAAGTTAGTGAATATTTTCATTTAGACACTGTACATTATGAGCTAGCTAAGGGGACCAATGAAAATCGTAAAACTTTTTTGGGATTAGCAAGTCCTTATCAGGCTAATCCTAAAAGCATTTATCAAACGTGGAGACAATATTTAGAGAAAAAAGAAGAATATGGATATTTTTCACTTACTGGCTTAGATATTTTACGTTATTTTGAAGAAGATTTTTCTAAAGAACCTTTACTATGGCAAACAAAAGCTTTGTTGTTACGAGAACTTTTAACGAATGAGGATGATCGATTAGTTGATGAACTTTTAATTGAAGAAAGAGCAGGACATACTTATTTAGGATATTTAGTTGACTATGCTCCGGAATGCCGATTGCCGTTTCATTATAATATTAAGATTCCATTAGTTTATCATTTATCTTTACGAGATGATAAGATAGTTCATGAAATTAAACAAGATGAGGTTTTTCAATTATGGCTTGAGAAGGCTTTGCTTTTTGATATAAAAAGATGTTTACAAGAGATCAAAGAAGAACATCAATTGCATATTGGTAAGGAAATAGAAGATCAATTTGTCACTTATTTTGCAACTTCTCAAAATATTTTAAAAATGTATCTTAAACGATGACTTTAAATGCTGCTTCACGGTAGGCTCTGGTAAGACCGCTGGCCCCTAATTTTGTTCCGCCGAAATAACGAACAATGAAAATACCACGATTTTTTAAATTCTTTTGTTCTAGAACTTGATAAATAGGCATGCCACTTGTACCACTTGGTTCTTTATCATCACTTTTAGCTGCCGTATTATCAAGGATATATGCATAAGGGATATGACGAGCCTTTTTGTGCTCATTTTTTAATATTTCTAAAATTTTTGTTGCTTCTTCTTTAGAATACATTTCATAGTAATAGGCAATAAATCTCGATTTTTTAATTATAATTTCAGTTGTATTTAAAAGTTTCACTTATATCACCTAGAATTTATGATACAATAAATAAAGAAAAAAAGAAATGGGGTGGCAGCATGTTTAAAGAAAAGTTAGCTCAGATACCTAATAAGCCAGGAAGTTATCAGATGCGCAACAAAGATGGGATTATTATTTATGTTGGAAAAGCAAAAAATTTACATCGACGGGTAAATTCATATTTTAATCGAACACAGACTGGTAAAACAGCGAAGATGGTTAGTGAGATAGCTGATTTTACTTATATTGTTACAGCAACCGAATTAGAATCTTTACTCTTGGAAATTAATTTAATTAAACAATATAATCCAAAGTATAATGTTTTACTTAAAGATGATAAAAGTTATCCATATATTGAATATATTGAAAAGCCTTACCCCAAATTAAAAGTATCACGGTATTTACAAATTCGCAAAAAAGATCACAAAAAGCTTTTTGGCCCTTATCCTAATGCCTATGCAGCTAGAAGAATTGTGAATTTATTAAATCGGCTTTATCCTTTAAAAAAATGTGATGGGAATCCTAAAAAAGTTTGTCTTTATTATCATATTGGTGAATGCCTAGGTTATTGTGAAAAAAAGATTGATCAAGAAAAATTAAAGCAAATGCAAGAAGATATTTTGGGATTTTTAAATGGCAATGATAAAATTTTAAAAGATAAGATTATTGAAAAGATGGAAAGCTATAGTCAAGCTTTGAATTTTGAATTGGCATTGGAACTAAAAAAAGAACTTGATTATATTAATATTGTTTTAGATAAGCAAAAGATTACTTTACAAGATTTAACAAATAGAGATTGTATTG
The DNA here is from genome assembly GCA_944332105.1 of uncultured Bacilli bacterium. Classification (GTDB taxonomy): domain Bacteria; phylum Bacillota_I; class Bacilli_A; order RF39; family UBA660; genus Ventrenecus. Next base: position 2,244 of record CALVJI010000055.1, on the reverse strand, counting down.
GTTATTACTTTAATAATGGATATATTTCAGTGCAAATTTTATTTATTCGTAATGGTAAAATTGTTGGAGGACATACCGATTTGTTTCCAGTTGTTAGTGATTTAGAAGAAGAAATGGACAGTTATATCATGCGTTTTTATGCTAAACATGAGATACCTAAAGAGATACTTGTGGCTGAGGAAATCTCTTCTACGGTGCTTCAAATTTATTTTGAAAATAAGCTTGTGGTGCCACAGAAAGGGCAAAAGAAAAAGTTATTAGAAATGGCAACAGAGAATGCCAAGATTAATTTAGAAAATGAGTTAGAATTGGTTTTGAAAAAAGAATATTTTACTGAAGATGCGAATGAAGAGTTACGAAAAATTTTACAGTTAGAGACACTTGATCGAATAGATTTATTTGATAACTCCAATTTGTTTGGTGATTGGAGTGTATCTGGAATGGTCGTTTTTAAAAATGGCGTACCGGCTAAAAACGAGTATCGGAAGTATAAAATTAGTTTTGATAAAAATGACGATTATGGAATGATGCGGGAGGTTATTTACCGAAGATATCAACGGGCATTAGTAGAAAAAACAGAACTTCCTAATTTGATTATTGTCGATGGTGGGATTGGACAGATTCATGCATGTAAGGAAGTATTGGATGCTTTGCATTTAAAAATAAAAGTTTGTGGCTTAAAGAAGAATGATAAGCATAGAACGAATGATTTAGTGGATGGCGATACTTTAGAATTGGTTGATATTCCAAAGGATTCCAATGTTTTTCATTATTTAACAAGAATGCAGGATGAAGTGCATAGGTATACTATTACTTATCACCGAACAGTACGAAGCAAAGGAAGTATCAGTAGTGTTTTGGATAATATTCCAGGTATTGGGGCCAAAAGAAAAAAAGAATTAATTAAAACTTTTGGTAGTGTAACTAAGATGGAAAATGCTTCTTTAGAAGAATTAACTAAAATATTGCCAGAGCAAGTAGCTATTTCCCTACAAGATTATTTGAAGAGCCGAAAAGAAGCTAGTGAAAAAAATTCATAAAAAAATCTTTAAAATGTATGTGTTTTAAAGATTTTTTTCGTTGGAACTTTCTTTCATTAAATAAGAAAAAATATGATAAGCAACTTTGAGCGAGTCGTGGCGAAAAACATTATTTTCAATACAGCATAGTTGGCCTTTTAAAACTGTAATATTCATTTTCTTAAGTTCTTCTTCATCTAGGTAGACAGGATCTTTTGCTTCGTCATTTGCATATTTTTGAATCAGTTTTTTATTCATACAACCATCGTTTGCTATGACAGCATCAATAGAGGAAGGGCCTAGGTATTGGTTAAGTAATTTAAGATGATCACTTACTGTAAATTGATCGGTTTCGCCGGGTTGAGTAAATAGATTACATATATACATTTTTTTAGCTTGAGTTTTATTAAGCGTTTCCACCATGATGGGTTCAATAACGTGGGGAATTATGCTTGTTAGTAGACTTCCTGATGAGAAGAGAATTAAATCAGCAGATTGGATGGCTTCTAACACTTTCGGATTAATGTGAATGGGCGCGCTGTATGTGATTTTAGCTATTTTTTTGAGACTTTTTGTAATCTCTGCTTCGCCTACAATTTTTTGATGATCTTCTGTGTATGCAATTAAATCCACGTTATCTTCGGTTAAAGGAAGGATGGAACCTTTAATGTCTAATAATTTCATCATAATCGGTAATGCTTCATCAAAGCTTCCTTTTAATTCTAAAAGGGCTGATAAAAGAAGGTTTTTGATGGAATGATTTTGTAAGCTTGCTGATTTAATAAAACGATAATTCATTAAATCTATAATATCTGAGTCGGAATTGGACATGGCCAGCATGACTTTTGAAATATCACCAACCGCGGGAATATGTAATTCTTTTCGTAATCGTCCCGTTGAGGTTCCATTGTCAGATACGGTAACAACCGCGGTTATGTCTAATGGAAATAACTTTAATCCTTTAAGAATTTGAGAGAGTCCTGAACCACCGCCAAAAATTACTATTTTTTTCATATCATCACCAATTCAATATTATAGCTTAATAAGGTGAATTATGTATACATTTTTATAAAATAGAACGTAAAATGGAATGAGAAAAAATATTTACTAGAAAGCATCCATATAAATCTTGTGAATATTCAAAAAAAAGGATATAATGTGAGTAAGAGAATAAAGAAATTTGTAGACTTTTTATTAACAGAGAGATTAGAAGAATTAGTAAAAA
>CALVJI010000054.1 GCA_944332105.1 uncultured Bacilli bacterium | reverse complement strand
TTTCTAATACTGTCAATTTTTTTGATTAAACATTCTTTTCTATTTTCATAAACTATACTAGGTGGTTTTTATGAGGCGCAATTGTCCGAACGGCTTTTTTACTATTTTTGCTATCTTTGCTTTAAGCATTTTAATTTTTTATCAACTTATTATTACTTTTATTTTACCACTTCGCTTTAATATTTTTGTTTTAATCGTACTCGTTTTGTTACTCTTGTTTTTTCTCTACCGCATAGTATGGCCGTATTAAATCTTCTGTTTTAAAAACATAATCGAGAACTTCTCTAATTTGTTTGACTTTTTGAAATTCTGTACCTTTACTTATAAATTTAGGAGGAATGGATATTACTAAAAAAAACAATTGTTTTTCTTCATCATGCCAGGGACAGACACGAAAGTATTCATGGAGCAAAACTTCAAAATTGAGGTCAAAATATGAGCATTTATAAAATTCTATTAAATCTAAAACAGGGGTATCTTTACGACTTTTTTCCCAACTTAAAAGGCAATCATTTTGACATTTGTGATAGTGTTCTAAACATAGATGATTATGAATTTGGCAGATACGATATCTGCGAAGTTCTTTGACTTTGTCATACCAGCTTTCTAATTCGTGTTTGGCAAAATCTAAGGAAGCAAATATTTTTGAAATGTTACGAAGTAAAAGGTATTCACTAGGTGATGGATAAATGCTTTTAAAGTAAGTTTGATAGATATCTTCATAGAAATAACGCAGATAAGCGATTTGTTCATCTAGTTGTTCATAAATTTGCTTGAAGTCATCTTCTCCTACTTCTTTATAGTAGGTAGTTTTTTGATGTAATAAAGCAACAGTTTTCATAAAATCCATCGCTTTTTGTTCAGGTGGCATATTTGTGTCTTCGACATATTCAAAGACGTTAATTCCTTCACGTGAATCATCAATTAAATTTGGAAAGTTATGAAACCCTCTACTTTGTAAATATTGATAAAGTTCACGGATGTTGTTTTCCTTTTTTTTAATGACAACATTACCACTAGTAGAATTTAGAATATGAGCCTTGCCAGCAATTGTATATTTATATGGTTTATATATTTCTTTAACAACCGCGACACTTCGTTCATTCATTAATACTTGGAATAATTAATTTTTCTCCTGGTACTACATTATTTAAATCATTGTAGTCACCTAAAATGCTGGCATTTGAGTTATACATCGTACAAATTGTCTCGACAGTTTCGCCTTCTTTAACCATATGAATATGATAAGTTGTATATTCGTCCTCAGTTCCTGTAACATTCGTTAAAATCATTGTTTCACTCTCCTTTAAAGTTTCTGCTTTAACCTCTTCGCGATTTTCGTCTGACACTTCTTTTTCTTCGGTATTTTCAATTGACTCTTCAACTGTGTTTGGTTCTTCTTCTGGAACTTCTTTTTCCTCTTCCTTAGCCTCCTCTTCTTGGCGTTCTTCTAAATCTTTAATAATTTCATCTGCATCTACTTCGACTACGGTCTCTGATTCTTCTGGTTCTTCATCTTCTTTTGGAATCACTTTTTCTTCTCCTTCTAATTCAAGTTCAATATTCACTTTAATTTTATCTTCACCAATCATATCATAAGCAAAGTCACTAATTTCAATCCGGATGGAATCTTGATCTAGTTCTAAAGGAATTTCAATTGTAAATGGAATTTTAAATGAAAACGGGATAACATTGACACTTATCTCATGGCTTTTATAATCACCAGTTACAAATAAATTTCCTTCGACACTGCCATCTTTGACTTCAAATTCTCTTTCTAAAGAAATACTTGTTATTTCTTTTACTTTAGTTGTAAATTCTAATTCTTTGGTAAAAGGTATTACACTTTTCATCTCATCAACTCTCTTTCTATATAAGAATATGTTTGTGCGTCAAAAAAAAGAAGCTTAAATGGATTGTTTTCCTAAGCTTCTTTGAAATTCTCCAAATAGTTCATCAAACTCACTCGCACTGATGGCTTGGAGTTCGTTATTTTTTACTTCTTGAATGAGAAAATCATTCGGATCTTCTTGGTTAAGTAACAAGATATATGTTCGTTCTTTTTTTGTCAGTTTAGATAATACCATATATTCTTTATTATCGATGACAAAAATACTTACTTGTTCATTCATCGTTTCATTGCTCCTTTTTGATATTCGTCGTAAGCAAAAGATTTACTTAAAGTTGCCTCAATAAATTCATCAATCGATTGATATCCATTTTTCGCAGCATAGTCTTCCATGGTGGTCGCGCCTAAATCTAAATCATCACTTAAAAAAGCAAAGACACCAGGCATATTTTCTTCCATATTTTGCCCATTTTCATAAATTTGAATTAATAGTTCTGAAGGATCAGCAGGTAATTGAAGTTCTTGTCTTCTTTGAATGGTTTCTTCAATGTTTTTAGCAATTAAGTCTGTATGATAAAAGAAATTTTGATTATCACTTGTTCTTTCAGAACTATCTTGCAAAATGCGTCTAGCATCTTCGATATATGGCGTATGTAGTAAATCCTCTTCTGTTTTAGAGGCGCCAATCTGATATCCGACACCAACCGCGGTAATTAAACCACTGATCGTTAAAAACTTTTTTACTGTTGGCCAGATATTTTTTCTAGAAGATGTTGAACGCCTTTCAATAACATGGCTTTTTTGCGAATTTGCCAAGGCTTTTTCTCGAGCTTCACGAGCAGGAACATATAAATCTATTTGTTTTTCCATTTTTTATCCCTCTTTATTTTAAGGTTACTGAATTTTTTTATCTTTGTCAATTAAAAGGAGAAATCTTGACAGAAGATGCCGTCAATTTCCTAGACTTTGTGCTAAGTTTTTGATAAAATGAATACAATAAAGAGAGGTTGATTACATATGGATACTTCCGTTTTTAAAGCTTATGATATCCGGGGAAAATACCCAGAAGAAATCAATGAGAATATGGCTTATAAAATAGGAAAAAGTTATGGAAGTTATTTAAAACTTTTTTTAGATAAAAATAAATGTGTTGTAGGAAGAGATAATCGTTTATCTTCTTTAAGTTTGGTTAGTGCTTTAAAAAAAGGACTAATTGATTCGGGAATTAATGTGATTGATTATGGCGAGATTACTACGCCAATGCATTATTATTCTAGGCATTTAAATCACACTTATGGCATCATGGTTACTGCTAGTCATAATCCTAAGGACGATAACGGATTTAAATTTTCCTTTGATGAGCTTGCAAATGCGCGAGGTTCGATGATTGAAGAATTTAAAAATTTTACTTTACAGGAACATTTTTTAGACGGCGAAGGCATGATGGAAGAAAGAAGTATTCGTGAGGATTATTTAGCATATTTACAAGATAACATTGCGATGGGGCCTAAAAAAATACGAGTTGTTTTTGATCCAGGAAATGGTGTTACTTCGACCATTATTAAAGATGCTGTGGCTTTATTTTCGAATATTGAAGCTTTTTATATATGTGACATAAGCGATGGGACATTTCCTAATCACCATCCAGATCCTGCAGTTTTCGAAAACATGCAAATGTTAAAAGAAGAAGTTTTAAAAAGAAAAGCAGACATTGGAATCGCTTTTGATGGTGATGGCGATCGTTTAGGCATTATTGATGAAAATGGTAAGTTTGTAATGGCTGATCAATATCTCATTGTCGCGGTTCGAGATCTCATTAATAAGGTTCAAAACAAGACTTTTTTGTGTGATGTTAAATGCTCAAAAAGTTTAACGGATGAAATTGAAAAATTAGGTGGCACGGTTTATATGAGTCGAACAGGTACAAGCTTTACTGAAGCGAATACCAAAGAAAATAATATTCCATTAGGGGGCGAGTTATCCGGTCATATTTTCTTTAATGATCGTGGACCAGAAATTTGCAGTGCGATTTATGCGGGATTACGATTTATTGAAATATTATCTAATACCGATAAAAGTTTTAGTCAATTATTAGATGGTGTAACTCCTTATATATCTACACCAGAAATTAAAGTGCCTTGTGCTAACGATATCAAATTCCAAGTAGTTTCACAGGTCCAAAAATATGTAGAAGAAAAAGGATACAGTTTTTTAGATATTGATGGGGTACGAATCAATTTTCCAACTAGTTGGGTTTTAGTAAGAGCAAGTAATACAGGACCAAATTTGACTTTACGATTTGAAGCAACAACAGAACAAGAATTAGAAGAAAAACAAAAAGAATTTATGGATTTAGTTCATTCACTTCTTCCATAAATTCTTTTTTAATTAGTTAACTCAAACGGTTCATCTAACGAACCATTGCCACTAGATATTTTTACGTCCGCATTTAAATAAACTGTAGGATATACTGCATTTTCGGCATTATTAGCATGACGAATGTACGCTCGACCACTATTACTTATTCTAAAAGCATAGTAAGTATTACCGCTATATGTCGTTAGAGCCCAATATGTATTTTCAAAAAACAACCAAGCATTTTCAAAACAATCGCTATATTCATTCCAATTTGTTAAACTATTTTCTAAACAACTTTCTCTACTTAATTCCTTGCCATTTGTTGCAAAGCCTGCATCGCTAATATAAGAAATAGCAATTTTTCCTTTCCAAGTGTCTGGGCGTTCGGTATTATTATTTGCTTTTCTTTCACTTTCATAAAATTCTAAAGTAGTGAGATTTTCATAAACATCTGTTTGTCCTATATTCCAAAGAGATGTACTAATCATTTCTTGATAAGGAACCGCTATGGAATTGTAATAAGTCGTATTCAACTCTTCTTGTAAATTTGAAGTGGCCCAGTTATTTTCATCTTCTTCATCCCATGCAACATTTAAAGCATATGGTTCAGCTTTAATAATCTTCAATTTGCTTTCTTTATTGCCTTCACCGTCGTCAATATTGTTCATCACGCCTATGATTCGCCATAGCTCATTGTTGAAGGTTACATAATTATTTGGATTAGCCCCAATATAACGCAAATTATTATCAATTGTATTATCAAATTTTAGTTCATCAGTTTCGCCATTTTGTAACAACGTTTCGGCAAAGGATGCTTGAGTGGTTGTAAAATACAAATTACATTTAGTAGCTCCTGTCATGTTAAGTACTTTAACACTCCATTCTTCTTCATTAAATTCCACTGTTGCGTCACTAGGTGTGCATGAAAACGAAGAAAATGTATATCCTTCGGCTTTACTCGGCATAGTTGAAGATATTACTCCATTACGGTAAAAATTAAAAGATAAATCAGGTAATGGTTGAATTGTTCCTTCGATTATATTATATGTAGCTTTGTTTTCAAACGAAGCAAAAGAAGTGTAAAAGAATACGCCAGCTATTAATAAAATGCAAATTATAGTAAAGATAATAATAGCTTTTTTTCTAAATCTTTTTTCACGATATTTTTCTAATTTCATATATTCTATCACCTAATATGCTTTCATTTTTATTTTACTTTTTTTTATATTTATCGTCAATATAAAAATATGATTATTCATAGCTAGATTTAATGACTTATAACTATAAACTAGCTTAGTTAATCATCTTTTTAGATGTTATCAGTCATAAAAATAAAAAAAGTCTAGCAATTAAGCCAGATCTTCAATTTACGACCGATAATTTTATTCGACTGAGAGACACATATTATCAAAAATCCCTGATAACATTATTTCACTGATAATACATAAGGATCGTTTGCCGTGCCAATTCCCGATTCTATTTCTACAGTAGAAGCAAGATTTATGACAGGTCTGATACCATTATTCTTTGTAGACGTTGTGTGATTATAAATACGTCCATCTCCTCCAATAGAATATACAAGTCCGCTAGAATAATTAGTGTTATACATTGCTGGGGTCATTGTCCAATATCGAGCCCCAGAGAATATATAGGATAATGTATTTATTTGAGAGGAACCCATTCCTGCAAACATAAGCTCATCCAAAGTAATAAGTCCTATTGGATAAGTTAATGCTTGATTTCCGTTTATATTATCTACCGTGAATAAATCATTATTTGCATTTGGACAAGTAAGGATCGGTGCTCGTATACTTCTTCTATTTGCAGCTGAATAGTTTGTAGGGCTATTTACACTCACTCCATCGCCGCTATAAAGACTGCGATCATTACAGAATCCTGAGTCAGCGATGTAATCGCTCAAGTTTTTATCAAAAATGTTTTCTTTATACCAACTATCCAATCTTGTTTTTATTGTACTTTCTACTTCGTTTGCTATATTTTGTTCATAGCTTTCATTAATCGTATTGCCATACATATAGCCAACGTAAGCTGGACTATTTCGTTGACTGTTAAAAACACTAGTTCCTATTTGCAAGCCTGTTCCTGTGGCATTAGATGAGGTTCCTGCATATAAAAGCCGTATAGAGCCATCACCGTTCTGGCGGATTATTCGCCAATAAAAGCCAGCAAAATACACATAATTATTATTCACATTGCCACGATAGTAATAACTTTTGCCATAATCATCTTCTATCATATATAGTCCTTTATCCGAAGAATCACTTTCTTGTTCTGTTGCAGTAAATTCTGCTCCTAATTGGAAAGTATAACTTATTCCTGGATAGGTACTCTGAATTTGAGTTGCCTGGAAGCTTGTATATCCAACTACCTTATACATAGTTGTACAAGATTCGGTATTATAAGTTTCTAAATAAGGCCCTGTTTCTGACGAAGAATTTACTCTTGACCCAGCACTACATATATAATAATTTTTATTATTAAAATCTATTGTACTTGGTTCTTGATAAACAAAATCATTTAAATAATACAAGCCTGTTTCTGAATCAAATCGGTAACTCGTTGCCAATCCTACATATACATTACTTTCTGTTAAATTAATAGCATAGTCTTTTCCACTTCCAACATCTGCTGGATCTGGCATAGTATATGATGCCGTACGATTTATATTTGATTGACTCTCTGCCCATACAATAATAGGTGCAGTCTCACTAAAATCTGGGGCTTGTTTTGCTTCGATTTGCTGTTTGGCTGCTTCTACTGTTGAGGATTGATATTCATTTACTAACATTGCATCAGCAAGTTTATTAAATCCTTGGTCTATTGGACTATAGTTTGTTATTTTTGCTTCTATTCTGATTTTTCCTTTTAAACTTGTATTAAATACTGGATCACTCACGGTTACTTCTTCATCTAACCACATTCTTAAATTATAGGTGATTTCATCTTCCCTAGAAAGATTTCCACTTTGTAAGATATATCCTGTTTGATTATCTATTTCTCTACTTTCATATTGATCTAATGTTTTGATGACATTTCTGTCTAGTACAGCATCGACATATTGAGTACCTAATGTACTTTCACTATCTACTAAAAAGATCACATCATAACTTATAAATGTTGTACAGGTATTTTTTATGGTAAAAGTATAGGGGGTTGTATTCATGCCATCTTCATCGGTTAATGGGATAGCATTAGACAAACTTATTTCTTCTGTGACATTTTCTAATTCTATGCTAATACAACTACTTGTTATTTTATTCTCGGTATCTTGCTCTTTAAAAATACTCCATAAAGCATAGCTGATTGTCATTGTTAAAATAATAAACAAAAAAAGAATTAGAATTGCTATTTTTTTATTCTCTTTAATTTTTGACATACTTCCACTCCTCTATATTTAATATGGCCTTAACTGCTCTTTTTTAAACTAGTTTTTTCTCTTTACAACACTTCTATTGTCTATATAATTATACAACACATCTGTTCAACATTCAACATTTCTATTGTAAATCATAGTATAAATCCCTAGTTTGACAGTTTTGAAATAAAATTCCTCGCAATCCTAGATAAAATCTAGTTTTTTTGCATTTTACTACTTGCGTACTATTGCGGAGTATTGTATAATGGCTATAGAAACTAGGCGATATAAATGAGGTTAAAAATTTCAAAATCTAAAAATACTATTCTGTTTTACATCATTAAAGATTGGTTCTTCTCCAAGTTAGTTGAATTAAGCTAAAATTTTAAGACGGAGTAAATCGAAATTACAACGACCATACATCTGTCTTTTTATAACCTTTGTTTTATTATTAAAACCTTCAGTTAATCCATTACTAAAATTATAAATAATTGCATTTTTTACAGCCTCTATATCACATTCAATAAGATTGATAAAACTATTTAATTCTATAA
>CALVJI010000053.1 GCA_944332105.1 uncultured Bacilli bacterium | reverse complement strand
TATGATACGGAAGGAAATGAACTTGAAGCATCTACATGGCAACAAGAAAATGCAGTAGAAGTTCGTTATGAAATCAAAAGTGAATACCGAAACTATGAACGATATATGACAGCTATCACTTGGAGTGGTGAAGGAAATAAGAGTTGTACAAATGAAAATCTCAGTGATTGCTCAAGTTATCAAGTAACAGCTGAAAGTATTAAAAATGTGGAAGTAAGACTTCAAATTACATTTGATGTCAATGGCACAGAAATCACAAGTGAAACAAGTACTAGAGTATTACTCGATTTACAAAGACCAGGAATCGTGGGAAATGTTCAAGTAGATAACAGTACAAGTACATCCATCGAAAGACAAGTAAGTTTTGAAGTAAGTGATTATGGAGGAAGTGGAGTTTCTAGTTACTCGGTAGTAATGTCCCCAACATGTAGTGGAAGAGAATATGAAGAAAATAAGAAAACGGCGAGTGATGGAAGCCAAACTGAATATTTAGGAAATGGAACATATTATATATGTGTCGAGGATAACGCAGGCAATGTCAGTCGGGATGAAGATGCAGCAAACACAAGATTTACAGTAGAAAATGTCGATGGTAGTAGTAGAACAATTACTTATAGTATTGGTAGTAATACTCCTGGAACCAGTCCATGGTATAAAAACTTAACAATCAGAGGAACAGTAAATACTGATGCTAATCAAATCGACCGTGTCATCAGTTGTACGACAACATCAAATACTTGTGAACCAACCACCATTACAACAGTAAATGGCAATACTTTTGATATTTCGTTAACGAACAATAGTAATGGTCAAAGAGTCTGTGCCAGAGTTTTAGATAAAAGTGGAAATATCAGTGAAAACACATGTAGTAGCTTATACTATGTAGATACAAATAACCCAGGAGCTACATGGAGTATCGGAAGTAGCACAAGTGGGTCAAACGGTTGGTATAAAAGTATGACTTTAAGAGCCAATGTCACAGATAATGGCAGTGGAGTATCAAGTGCAAAATATTGTGTAACCACAAGTAATACTTGTACCCCAAATCAGAATGCGACGATTAGTAATGGAAATATCAATGTTCCTCTTGGAAATAATAGTAATGCCCAAAAAGCATGTATACGAGTTACCGATAAAGCAGGAAGAGAAAGCAATGTAATTTGTTCAACGGCTTACAAAGTGGATACAAGTAATCCAAGTGCAAGTTTCAGTACAACGAATGCAACAACTGGATCCAATGGTTGGTATAAGAGTTTAAGTATTGTTACCACAGTAAGTGATAATGGCAGTGGAGTCGCGAGTGCTAAATATTGTACGACGACAGGATCAACTTGTACGCCAAATACGAATGCAAGTATTAGTAATAATAAATTTACAGTGGCTTTAAGAAGTAATGCGAATGCTCAAAAAGTATGTGTAAATATTACAGATAAATCAGGACGAACGAGTGGGGTGAAATGTTCCAGTGCCTATAAGGTAGATACAACAAATCCGAGTCAAAGTTTTAGTGTTTCATCAAGTAGTAGTGGTTCCAATGGGTGGTATAAGAGTTTAGCTTTAAAAGCCACTTTAAGTGATAGTCATAGTGGTGTAGCCAGTGCCAAATATTGTATAACAACAGGATCAAGTTGTACACCAAGTACAAATGCAACGGTAAGCAATAATAGTATCACAATAAATTTAGTTAGTAACGGTAGTGCTCAACGAGCATGTGTTCAAACAACAGACAAAGCTGGAAGAACGAGTAGTACAACTTGTTCAGGAACATATAAAGTAGATATCAATACTCCAAGTATAAGCTTCAGTGTGGCATCAAGCACATCAGGAAGTAATGGTTGGTATAAGTCTTTAACAATGAGAGGTAGTGTTAGTGATATAGGAAGTGGAGTTGCGAGCGCGAAATACTGCATTACAACAGGAAGCACATGTACACCAAATACAACTGCTTCTTTAAGTAATAATAGTTTCACAGTTTCAATTGGAGGAAGTTCAAGTGCCAGAAGAATTTGTGGAAATGTTACGGATAAATCTGGCAGAGTAAGTAGCACAAAATGTTCAAGTACTTATAAAGTAGATACAAACAATCCAACAATAAGTAGTGTAAGTGCGACGACAAGTAATAATACGATTACAATAAAAGTAAGTGGGGGCAGTGATTCCCACAGTGGTATTGCTAGTTACCAATACAGCAAAGATGGCAGCACTTGGGTTTCATCCACATCGACAAGTTACACCTTTAGCGGATTATCCGATGGAACATATACGGTGTATGCAAGAGCGGTAGATCGTTCTGGAAGAGTTGGCGACAGTAAAAATACTCAAGTTACAGTTATTTCCGTTTATGAAATTTATAATAGAGGAACTATGCTCTCTGGCTTGTATACTGGAAGATATGAATCATCATGTGAAGGTGGTGAAAGTAGACTAATTGAAACTGATAATGACGCTCATTTTAATGAAGATCATATTAGAATTCCTACAAGAAACAAAAACGAAGGAACAATTGGCTTTTATTTTAATGTTACGACAAACACGGATTGGCTAAACTATAATAATATCAATGTAACTTTTGATATTATTAGTGGCACAAGAGACTTAAATGTGAATTTTATTGGATTATATCGTTATCGAACCCACGATTTAAGAGATCATGATGCTGACAATTCACGTTTATTACAAGCTTATTCTGGAACGGCTAAAGTAAGTCCAGGCTATTCTATTACTGTAACACTTTCATTGCAAAATATAAAAAATAAAGTTCTGGATATTAATTCTAAAGGCTACGGTTCAGATTATATGGAAAAATATAACAAATATCAAGAGCTAATAGGCGCATATTTACTTTTGAATTTTTATACATCACAAGGTTCTTCATATGGTTGTACAACCTATCGTAATCAAGATACAATCAATGTCACTCGCGTATGGCTTTCTAAATAGGCACCTAAATAGGTGCTTTTTTTGGCAATTTTAAAAAAAGTAGTGTATACTTATAGTAGTGATGATTATGTATGCAGAAATTTTAGTAGAAATCCGTAGTAAACATATTGATAAAACTTTTACTTATCATGTTCCCAAAGAATTAGAACCAGAAATTGCTATTGGTAAAAGAGTGTTAGTACTTTTTGGAAGTCAAAAAATAGAGGGATATGTATTGGGTTTAAAAAATGAAAGTGATATCGAAACCAAAGATATTTTAGAAGTGTTAGATCCGGATCCTGTTTTAAATGATGAAATGCTTGAACTGGGTAAATTCTTGCAAAAAGAGACTTTAAGTAGTTTAAGCAGTTGCTATAGTGCAATGCTACCTAAAGCTTTAAAAGCCAGTAAAAAAGCAAATATCAATAAAAAAGAAATAACCTATTTAAAGTTGACTGACGATGTGGAAGAATTACGTAAAAAAGTAACATCTTCTTCTCAACAAGAAATTTTAGCTTTATTTAAAGAAGAATCGGCTGTTTTAAAAAAAAGGGCGAATCAAGTGAGTGCTTCTGCTGTAAAAACACTTTTGAATAAAGGAATACTTATTGAAGAAAAAGAAGAAGTATATCGTTATCAAATGCCTACTGAAGAACAAGAAGCACCTAAAAAATTAAATGCTGAGCAACAACATGCTTTTACAGAAATCACGAATTCCTTAAATCATTCTCAAGTTTTTTTATTGCATGGCGTGACAGGATCTGGCAAGACCGAAATCTATTTAAATGTGATTGAAGAAGTTATTCGTGAAGGAAAAGAAGCCATTGTTCTTGTGCCTGAGATCAGTTTAACTCCCCAGTTTGTCAAACGTTTTAGCGCTCGTTTTCCTTCTGATATTGCCGTTTTACACAGTGGTTTATCTGATGGGGAAAAATATGATGAATGGCGTAAAATACTACGTCATGAAGTGCATATTTGTATTGGAGCTAGGAGTGCTTCTTTTGCGCCCTTCACAAATATCGGTATCATCATAATGGATGAGGAGCACTCTGAATCGTACAAACAAGAAAATGCTCCACGGTATTATACATTAGATATTTTAAAAAAACGAAGTCAAACCCATTCATGTCCGTTAATTTTAGGAAGTGCGACACCAACGCTAGATTCCATGGCCCGTGCGGGCAAAAAAATCTATACCTATCTTCCCTTAAAAAAAAGAGCAAATGCGGCCCTTTTACCAGACTGCTATTTAATAGATATGGCTGAAGAGGTAAAATCACGCCATCCGATTATTAGTCGTGATTTGGAATGTGCCATTATTGAAAAAATACACAAAAAAGAACAAGTCTTACTTTTATTAAATAGAAGAGGACATTCTACTACGATTACTTGCTCAAACTGTGGCTATACGTATCGTTGTCCTCATTGCGATATTACTCTAACTTACCATAAAACTTCCAAAAATCTACGTTGCCATTACTGTGGATTTACAAAATATATTGATGAAAGTTGTCCTAATTGCCATGAAAAATCTTTGAACTATTATGGCTTAGGCACCGAAAAATTAGAAGAATATTTAACCAATATTTTTCCAACTGCCCGGATTGTGCGGATGGATGCCGATAGTACAGCCAATAAAGGAATGCACGAAAAAATTATTGAAGATTTTCAAAATCAAAAATATGATATTTTACTGGGCACACAAATGATTAGTAAAGGACTCGATTTTCCAAATGTTACATTAGTCGGGATAATTGATGCGGATGCCTCTTTAAATATTCCGGATTACAAAAGTAATGAACGGACATTCTCGCTTCTTTCCCAAGCAAGTGGCAGAGCCGGAAGAAGTGCCAAAAAAGGCATGGTATATATTCAAACTTTTCAACCAGAAAACTATATTTTGCAGTGCGTTCAAAAAAATGATTTTGCTAAATTTTATCAATATGAGATGCGGATTCGTAAGACATTAAAGTATCCACCATTTTATTATCTAGCTTTATTGACATTTAAAAGTAAAGAATATGCTACAGTAAGTGAAGAATCACGCAAAGCCAAAGAATTTTTAGAAGAAAAATTAGATCCAACAACGATTATTTTAGGCCCTTCAACAGCCAATATGTTTATTGTAAACAAAATCTATCATTTTGAAATCTTGCTAAAATATCGTTTTGATGATAAACTAATGAGTACACTAAAAGAATTAGATGAACTCTTACTTTTAAATAAAAAAGTAACGATGGATATAGATTTTCATTATTAGAAAAGAGGGAAAAAATGAAAAAATTTTGTTTGATGAGAGGAGTTGTTTTGGGAGTGTCACTTTCACTAATGAGTCCAAGCGTTGCACAGGCCAGTGAAAATGGCACGAAAATAGCAACTTCACTTGAAAACTTGTTGAATCAAACGCTAACGGAAGAAAACAAAGCTAAAGCTACCGAAAAAGCTTGGCAAATATGGAATGGCCTAGTTGATGGGGCGACGACTATTGAAAATAAAGTATATGACAGTCTAGATAACATGGAATTTTCTAAAGACAAGCTTTGGCTAATTGAAAAAGTTGGTGAACTAAAAGAAGATGAAAACCGTTATTTCTTTGTTCATCAGGATCTTTTGCCAACAATTCACAAGCAATATTACTATGATAAATACGGTAATGTGGTTGATGAAAATAGCTTAGAAGCTGTCGCAATGCTTGATAAAGAAATGTATGTTTCTTTAACGAATATCCAAGAAGATGCTTTTATAAAAATGATTTATCAAGACTATAAAAGTGGTGAAGTATATGTAAATTTTAAAGATTACGTGGATGGCGAATTTGAGGTAAGCGTGGAAGGCGCTTATCCTTTAGAATATGTGAATCAATATATTCGTTATCAAGATTGGACTAAGTTGATAAGTCTTGACGAAAAAGAAGATAAAATTAGTCTCGAAAAATTAAAAGAATGCATAAACGAATTAGAACATCAAGAAATGAATTTGAATCGAAGGAGATAATATGGATCAAATAAAAGTAATTTTTATGGGAACTCCAGAGTTTTCCGTTCCTGTTTTAGAAATGTTACTAGCTCATACAGATGTCCAACTAGTCGTTACCCAACCAGATAAAAAAGTAGGAAGAAAGCAGCTAATCACTCCAAGTCCAGTGAAAGAAATAGCTATAAAAAATCAAATACCGGTATTTCAACCTACTAAAATTAAAGAGGACTATCAAACGATCTTACAAACGCCTTGTGATTTACTAATTACCTGTGCTTACGGTCAAATTATTCCCAAAGAAATTTTAGAATATCCCAAGTTAGGTTGTATTAATGTACATGCTTCACTTTTACCAAAATATCGTGGTGGAGCACCGATTCACTGGTGTTTAATTAATGGCGAAGAAAAAACCGGAGTAACCATTATGTATATGTCAGAAAAAATGGATGCTGGTGACATTATTGCCCAAAAAGAATATCGTATTTTACCAGAAGATAATGTTGGGACGTTACACGAACGTCTCTCTCATTTAGGTGCGGAGTTATTATTGGATACGCTTCCAAGCATTATTAATCATACCAACCAAAGAATTCCTCAAGACATAACAAAAGTAACTTTTGGCTTAAATATCAAAAGAGAAGAAGAACGCCTAGATTTTACTAAAACGGGCCAAGAATTATTAAATCAAATTAGAGGGTTAAATCCCTTTCCAACAGCTAACTTTTTAGTAAATGGAGAAGAATGGAAAGTTTATGAAGCGTATTTTGAACCAAAAATTACAAGCATTCCATCTAAAATTATAGAAATAAAAAAAGATGCAATTGGCATTTCTTGTAAGGATGGCACTCTTTTCTTGACAAAAATTAAACCATATGGTAAAAGAGTTATGCATGCAAAAGAATATTTAAATGGGGTCAAAAAAGAAAATTTGTTGCAAGCTAAAATAAACGAATAGCAAGAAAGTAGGATAAAAATGCAAGCCGAAGAATTAATGAAAGCAAAGGAACTATATAAAAAATTAGAAACCAAAAGAGAATTTTTATTGGCAAATTGGGGAAAACTAGTTCCATCAAAAGACATAGAAAAGAAACGCTGTGTTATGATGTATGAGTGCTGTTTGCTTACTGCCTTAAACCATTTAGAAAATGCTTTTGATAACCCAGAATGTCAAAGTATCGAAACAAGTATTATGCCAAGAAAAGTCTATCAAACAGCGATGCGTGTATACCGTGATGCACAAAAAGTACCAAAAGAAATTTTGAATTCTCGTGTTTCTAATTCTTTTTGGCAAAAACTAGAGCCAGAAAAAGACACACTAGTTATTAAAGATATTGAAAACATCCTTTTGAATTATTGGCCATCTTATAATCAAGAAACCATTGATCAATTATTAGAAATCCGAACCAGAATTATCGACGTAAGTCCCTATTCAAGCATGCAAGAGATTGTTAGAGAATGTTTTCAGTTACAACAGAACTACTATCTTTATGTCGATTTATCGGTTAATTATTTACGAAATCAAAGTAACCAAAGCTATATTAGAACCATGAAGAAAAATTAGGAGGACATATGAATAACGAAAATAGCTTTAAACGAATATTAGAAACTCTTCAAGAAGAATATCAAAGAATAATGGAAGAAAAAGATGCTTTTGCAAATGAAAAGGAGCCATCTTTTTTTATCCACCGAATTTGTCAACGCAAAAAATTACAAAATAAAAAACAAAAAATTTTGCAAAGTCAACAAATGGCTACAGATATCTATAAAATCGCGACAGACATTGTCACTATAACTGCCGAAGAAAATCGGTTTAATAATCAATTAGATACTATTAATCAAGTTTTAGAAAAAGAATACTATCAAAATTTATTAGATAGGTTTAATTATTTAAAATATATTGTTAACGAAATTCTTTTTTTAGATTTACAACCTATTTATAAAAGAAACAGTTTAGGAATTAGTAAAATGCGTTTAGAAATAGAAAAACTATATGCTGAATTTTTAGGAGAAAAAAAATTAGCCAAAGACCCTTCTTATAAAGAAGATGTCGGAACGGAAAATATCGAAAAAATGGATTTTACTAAGATGAAAAGATATCATAGTTTATCTGAAGTTTTAAAAGACTGTTTAATGAAAAACTTTGATTATGAAACATATTTGTATTTAGCTCAACTTTTCTTGACATTTGAACAAGAAAAAAGAAATGGAAATAAAAAAGAAATGGAAATAAAAAAGAAATGGAAATAAAAAAGTCTTAGCTTTATGTAGTATTTCAGAAATAAATAATCTTTGCTCTTCTTTACCGAAAGACAATGAAAAAAGAACGGAAATATCACAGTATTTATTAGAACGAAAACAAAATTTAAATTTGCCATTGTAGCAAATTTTTTGTTTTGAAAAATATTGAGTATATATACGATTTCGTGTTAAAATCCTGAGTTTGACAGTTTTAGAAGGACAAAATCTCCCCATCCCTTATTTTATAAGGGTTTGGAGAGATTTTTTTT
>CALVJI010000052.1 GCA_944332105.1 uncultured Bacilli bacterium | reverse complement strand
TTATCTGGAACTTTTAAAACCATATCCGATCTAATAGCCATTTTAGGAGCTAATGCACCAGGATTTGTCAAAGATAAACCGGTCGCATAAGTCCAAGTTTCCCTACAATATTGAGGATTTCCTGTTAAACAAGCCTCACAATGACCACATGGCGAGATTGGTAAAGCGGTTACTCTATCTCCCATTTTCAAATCTTCACGGCTTCCAGAATCCGTAACTACACCACAAAACTCATGTCCCATAACAAGACCTTTAGGTTCCCCCATATCCCAATAATGAATATCAGAACCACATATTCCAGCCTTTTTTACATCAATTACAACACTGCCATCTTTACTAACTGGTTCAGGTATATCTCCAATTTCAAATTCTCTTTTTCCTTTTAATTTTACACATTTCAAATATTACCACTTCCTTATTTTAATAGTATCAAAAAATAGAAAAAGACAGCATAAAAAATACTGTTCTTGACTTAAAATTTACAAAATTCATTTACCATTTTTAAGATTATTTAACTCTTCTTGCATTCTTGCTAAAGCATCTAATAAATAATCTACTTCCATTCTATGCGTTTGATTACTTCTATTTCCATCAACAAACGGACCGTTTCCAGATTTAGCTTTCTTACTATTCGTATTAATATTAAATTTTTCAATTCGTGACTCAATAAGTTGTTGCTGAGCTGCATGTGTAAGTACATATTGACCAACCAAAACAAGCCAATTTCCAACACTATTTTGTTCATTAGCATTTAAATCACCCACACAAGCTGCTCCAACAGCAATAGCAAGCAATGAAAAAGATTGGGGATCCATATTTGGTGGAAAATTAGAATCTAACATAAACATTCCTCTAATTTATCTTATTAATATTTAAATAAAAAAAGAAAGAAAATCATTTTCTTTTCTGAAAAATAGGCGCAAAAACCATAAATAGAAACAATAATAGTAATGTTCCAAAAAAAATTGCAAACCAAATTTGATTCTTTACAATCATTAAATAAATTAAATAAGCAGTTCCCATTAATAAGAATAAAGAAAGAACAACGTATACTAGTATCCAAAAAATTTTTATTTTAATTTTTTTCTTATCAACAAACGCTTTTTTAAAAAGAACCTCAAAAAAATCAAATAAGAAAAAGCTTACAAACTCTAAAATATCATCCATACAAAACTCCTTAAAAGAATTTTAACACAAATCAAAAAAAACGTAAGCGACAAGGTTTACGTCCAAATTAAGTTAATCAAGAGTAATTAATTCGTATTCACGAGAACCAACACCAAGATCAGCTGCCGCTTCAATAGTATGAACACCATGTCTAGATTCGATTCTTTCAATTAATTTATCTTTACCAGGATCTTCACTATTGTATACTAAATCTAAACAAGCTTGATCAATAACAACAGGATCTAAACTAGCTAAAATACCAATGTCTTTCATACATGGAGCAGAAGCATTTCCATCACAATCACAATCAACAGAAATATTTTTCATAACATTAATGTATACAGCATTACCTTTAAAGTAATTTACAACACTTTCTGCTGCATCAGCCATTGCTTCTAAGAAATGATCTTGTTCTGGTAAATTATCAAATAAAACCTTTTGATCATCAGTTACACCTGCAGTATGAATTAATGTTTTACCAACAGAAGACGCACAGCCAATAGATAATTGTTTTAAAGCTCCACCATATCCGCCCATCGCATGACCCTTAAAATGAGATAAAACAAGTAAACTATCATAATTGGCTAAATTTTTACCAACATAATTTTTCTTTAAAATTTTTCCATTTGGAACATCAAGTTCCATATCTGGACCTTCTGCATCCATTAAATCAAATGGAAAATATTTTTCCCATTCATGTTCTTTAATTAATTCACGATGTTTTTCTGTAGAGTTTCTAGCGCCTTCATAAGCCGTATTACATTCAACAACTGTACCATTAACATGTTGTACCATATCTTTAACAAATTCTGGTTTCAAATAATTTTGATTACCATGTTCACCAGAATGCATTTTAACTGCAACTTTACCTTCCAATTTTTTTCCTACAACTTCATAAGCTTTAATAATATTTTCAGGAGTTATATCCTTAATAAAATATACTTTAGATTTTTCCATTTCAATCATCCTTTCATCATTACAAATTTATTTTGATCATGTCCAATAAAATTATACAATATTTTAAAGTTCAAATCTAAGCCCCTTCTTCAACAAAAGACTAAAAATTACGCAAATCTGTCTTAATTAAGAAAATTCAGAACTAAATCAATTATAACTTCTTTTTCCTTTGGATTTGACTCTGCAATAAGTAAGGTTAAAGCTGTCAAAGTATTATTATCAATAACTTGTTTGCTATCTTTATACAAAATATCATAATAATTTAAGAAGTAAATAAACAAAGTTGCTGCAATACGTTTATTACCATCAATAAAAACATGATTCTTGACTATCATATACAGAAAATTCGCAGCCTTTTCTTCAATGTTCATATAAACATCTTTACCATCATAAGTTTGATAAATATTGCCTATTATAGATGCTAATCCGTTGTCTCTTTCTCTTGCAAAAAGATCACTTTCTTCATTAAATCTTAATTTATTAATTATCTCTAAACAATCTTCATATTTTATTTGCTTTGTACTATTATTCCCTTTAGGTTTCGACAATGTTCTATGATCATAATCATCTAATAAATCAAGTGCTTTTGAATAACTTCCTATTACTTTCAAAATTTCTTTAGCACCACTATCATCTAATTTTTCATCAACTCTATTGGCAATATCAATTAATTTGACCGTCTTTTCTAAATATTCGAGTCTTTTTTGATTAATAGCATAACCCTTTATCATGTAATCTTTTAAAACTCTTGTCGCCCATTTTCTAAAGATAACACCATTTTGTGATTTAACGCGATAACCAACAGATATAATTACATCTAAATTATAAAAAGGCACTTTTTGTTTAACACCATCAACGTGTAAATTTTGCACGTTGTTAGTTTCGATTAATTCGTGTTCCTTAAAAATGTTTATTATATGTCTTCATTTTAAAAGGGCAAAATAATTTTGGGTATCTTCGGATTAGTTTTATTCATTTAAAAAACTGTCCGTAGGTAAGCATCGTAAAAGTTGCTTAAGTTCGAATAATGGAAAGATGCTAAACAATCTTTCTTTTTTTATGTTCTTTTGATACAATAATTATACTAGTGGGTGTTGAAAGTGAAAAAAAAGAAAATTATTTTAGAAATAATAAGCGTTCTTATCTTATTAAGTCTTATTATTGTTGGTTTATTTTTTATTTTTAAATCAATCCATATTCAAAGCATTAAAGATAAAATCGCCCCTGTTATTGAAATAGAATATGGAAATAAAGTAACGATTAATGATCTTTTCTTAACCGATCCACCTATGAATTACAAAACAACACCCGATTTAGAAACAATCACCTCTGTTGGCACGCATAATATAGATATTACTACAAGTAATACTACTTTTACTGTTACAGTTGTAATTAAAGACACAACCTCACCTTCCGTTGAAACTCAAAATTTAACAAAATATATAGATGAAGAATTACCAACTGCCGAAGATTTTATCTTGTCGATCTCTGATTTATCTGAATATCAAATTGAACCGTTAACAATTACTAAAACACCTGGTGAACAAACAGTAGAAATAAAAGTACAAGATATCTATGGCAATCAAACAATCAAAACAGCGACTCTAACTTTACTCGAAGATATCACACCACCAACTATTGAAGGACTAAGTGATGTTGTGATTGAAGAAGGAGAAAGGCCAAATTTAACCATAGGTGTTGTTGCCAAAGATGATCGCTTTGGCGAAGTTCCGTTTACTTATGATGATTCATCCGTAAACTATAATAAACCAGGTGATTATACGATCACTTATCAAGCTACTGACTCTGTAGGAAATCAAACAACTGCTATACGCAAGTTGAGAGTCAAAGCCAAAGATATTACCTATTTAATTCAAAATTTTCCTGTTTCTAATCAATATCCTAACTATCCTAATGGCTGTGAAACCATTGCTTTATATAATCTTTTAAGATACTATGGTATCAATGTTACAGCAGAAGAATTAATTGAAAAATTAAAAAAAGGAGATGGACCATATTTAGAAGATGAAGTTTGGTTAGGTGGAAATCCAGAAATTGAATTTGTTGGCGATCCAAGAGACATTCATGGTTATGGTGTTTTTCAAAAGCCAATTATTGATTTAGCCTCAGAATATAAAACTGGCATGATCGACTACACTGGACACAGTTTAAATGAAGTTTTAGAATTAGTAAAACAACAAATACCTGTACAAGTATGGATCTCTATAGGTGCAAAAAACACCGATGTATGTGCAGAATGGATCTATACGCCAACCAACGAAAAAATCTCATGGATTTGTGATCTCCACAGTGTTGTTATCACAGGCTTTAATTCCACTAGCGTCTATGTATCCGATTCTTTTACTGGAAAAATTGAAATATATAATCGTCAACAATTTGAAAAAGTATATAATCAATTTGGTAAAAGAGCGATCTATTTTCCTAATTAAAAAATTTCATCATTTCTTCATAAATTGAGCACATAAATACCATGTTTTTTTTCTATAGTAATAAAAGAAAAGAGAAGGAGAATGCTTTTCTTTAAACTAAATTCAAAAGTAACAAACTCCTTAAAATCAAATTTTAAACTTTAAATATCAATAAAATACTCAAAAAGACTAAAATATATCATAAATGTTTCCATACTTAAAGAATACTACTATGGTTAAGATTTATATTATACTATCTAAGCATTTTATCTTCTCTTTTCAAAAAAGTACAATAGACGATTCTATTGTACTTTTTTATATTCATTCTTAAACTTGATTCTTGCTTGATAAATCATCTATGAATAACAAATGGTTTAATTATTTTTCATGTAAATGTAACAGATACAACTTTAAATTGGATTGTAAATATACTCTGAAATTACCTTTAGATTATTCACCCGACTAAAATAAATTACTACACTTTTTCTTTATGCGACTTTTTCCAATCCTCTATCTTTTCTAATCTTTCTTTAACTCGTAACTCTTTACCTTGTGTTGTTGGCTTGTAATATATACGGTCCTTTAAAGAATCTGGCAAACAAGTCATCGTTGTTATTTTCTCTTCTGTATCATGGGCACATTGATATCCTTCGCCATAATGAAGCTCTTTCATTTAAATACGCATTGGCTGTATCAATAAGTCGATAACCAACTTGTAAAGCATTATAAACTGCATCTTCAGCTTCTTCTGGTTTCATCAAAAATGTTCCTAAGCCAATAACTGGCATTTCCACTCCATTATTTAAATGTACTTTTTCAATTTCATCACCTTCCATAAAAATCATACATCCGTAAGTAGCTCCCGTGTCAACAAAAAAAGAAAAAGACTTGGCACAGTCTTCCTACATTTTTTTTGAACTCTTAATATTTCGATCATTCACAAATTCTTTTCTTGCCTGATATCTTGGTGACATGGCTAAATCAAAAGGAGTTAAACGTTGTTCTTCAATATATCCTATTTCATCTTTTAATGACTTGTCGATCACTAACATTAATGAAGTATCAATAATGGTATCATTCGTTTCTAACCAACAATGTCCTCCTTCTTTCTCTGCATTCAAAGTACCTTTTAATAAAGGTAAAATTCCCGAGACTATACTTACATTATTATAAGAATAACTTAATTGCCTACAAGCATGTACACAATCCCCACGATTATAACCAAGCAAAAATAAATCCATAAACTCTTTCATTTCAGGAGTAGGAGAAATAAAATTTTGACTCCTTATTTTGTCCCATTCTGTTTCATCAAAAAAACGAATTTTTCCTTTTTCCATATTCTCTTTGACAACTTGTTGAAAATGCAAATCCTTATTATATAATTCCCAAAAGAAGTCAAATGCTTTCATCTTATTATCCATGATTTCTTATCCTTTACCATTAAATTTTGGTACATATGTTAACTTTCTTGGAATATCTTTTAAAGCATCCCCAACAATATCCACTTTTTCATGAAATAATACATCAAAAATATGACTATAATCCGCTTCAGTTAATTGTTGGATTTGATTATTTCTCTTATAAATAATAATGCTTATTAATATATTCGCAATAAAACTATCATCAGGATGTACTTCAAAATCCAACACATCTTTAATACCTTTAAAATGAGAAGAATTAAGATTGGATAGTATATTTTTTGAAAAGATTTGCTTATTTATACTACCATCAAATGTATCATAAAAAGTTCTTTGACCATCAGAATAATTTATATTTCCTTTTTCATCAAGTAAACTTCCCGTTAAACATTCAATACCCAAAGAACTTCGATAATCGCGATCAAGCTCAATATTCACCATATTTTTACCACGAGCATCCAAGTATATATCCGTATAAAATTTATCAGAATTAACATACATCCCATTATAATTCTTAAATGAACTCAAAGATTCATTATTACCAACCATAAAATAGACATGAGGGCGTAAAGAAAAAATTTGACCACCATAAACAGGAGTCCCGTATTTCTCAGTTGCACCAATAGTTAATATTTCAAACTCCTGTCCAGTTTTAAATTGATAAATGTGTTTAATAACCTCAGCAAGTTCCTTTACATTCAAAACTCCATAATCATATAACGGAAAACGACGGGAATTTTTTTGTAAATATATCTCCAAAGCTTCAACACTTGGATATCTATCATATAGTATAAATTCTTTATTTATTTTCTCATCATAAAAATCTTTATAAGCCTTTGCAATATCCCTCATATTAGATTCATGTTTTAAATCAATTTCATCTGCTAATCTTTCTAATTTTTTCCTTGTTAACTCCAATTCATTCTTTTTTTGTATTAATCTATCAATTTTATTCATAAACCCTCCATCTAACATAGATTCTATCACATTTTTACCGAAAAATCACGCTTCCATAGTAAATCTTTATAAATTGATATAAAAAAACAAATGCTTTTAATTTCATTTGCTATCTGACATATATCTTTTTAAAATATTTTACTCATCAACTTCATAATAGTAAGATGTTTCTATACCTTTAAAAACATTTTCTAAACTAAAATCATCTGTTAAATTATTGGCAATTAAAGTTGTAATCTCTAGTGTATTTACAGGGCTTCTTTCCATCGCTTGTAAATATAATTTTTTATCTATATTTTGCCAATGTACAATTTTATTTAAATTTTTCTTTAATATTAAATCGAACCAAATTCTTGTACTTCTTCCATTTCCTTCCAAAAATGGATGTGCAATATTCATTTCTACATATTTATCAATAATATTATCTAATGTATCTTCTTTCATCGTTTCAATTTTCTTTAACATATCTTCTAAATACAAAGAATTTCCAAACCGAAAATTGCCTTTAGAAATATTTTGTGTTCGTATTTTACCAGCAAAATCATACAAACCATCAAATAGATATTTATGGATCTGTTGCAGCCCTTTAGTAGTACCCACTTCAATAGAATCAATATCTCCACTTGAAAATAATCTCTTAGCACTTTCTAAACTTTTTTTATCGATTTCATTCATAATAATCACCTTATTTTCTTAAAAATAAAAAAGATATCACCTAATGATACCTTTAAAATCTCAATATTGGCACCATAGTAAAAGGGATTCCAAATTTTAAAATTACCTTTTTATTTCCAACTAATTTTATCATCTTTTACTACTATATTTCCCATACCAACCTGTTCATTTAAGTATTCTTGTGCCCAAGGTTGAAGAAAATAACTAAAGGTAGAAAAACCTACCGATAAATTTGATCCTCGACAAATTATTTGCTTATGTTCTAATAATGTAACAATAGCATCTGATATATCAAATTTAGCTGATGTATCAAATCTTTTTTCATCAAAATTGTAAAATTTCATAATATATTGTTTTTCTTCTGGACTTATTTTTTTCATTAACTTTTTTCTGGTTGAAATAAATCTACGATTATTTATTTTTTCAATTATTTTTTTTGCTAACAGTGCAATATAGTAACAAGTTAAAACCACAAAACAAATAGAAAATATAAATTGATATTTAGTTTTAAAATCTAACAAACTAAGTTGTTTTATAATTGACTCAGGTATTAGTGAAAAAAATATAGTAACTAAATAAATTGTAAATACTATTATTGAAAATTCTACTTTATCAAAGATATTTTTAATTACTTCTTTCATTTAATATCACCTCATTTTTTGTAAATACTAAAGATAAAATAGTAATTAAATTATATATCAATTTTCTTTAAGATACAAGAATATGGATTTACCTTTTTCCACCGCCCTTGTAGGTCTTATATTTATTTCTTTAAAAAATGATGGTTCAAAACAAAATCCTTCATAATCATCTAATATACAATCTTCTATTAATATATTATACTTTTTTTCTAAAAGATTTATATATTCTAATGCATCACTTTCTCTTTTAAAATTAGCAATACTA
>CALVJI010000051.1 GCA_944332105.1 uncultured Bacilli bacterium | reverse complement strand
TATATGGGCATCTTTATTTCGGGATATCCAAATTTAAATTTATATCTAAACGGGATATCGATATTTTAATGAACAATTTATAAATAGAACTTGTCAAAAGTTCTTTTTTATGTTATTATGAATATGTTAAGGAAACTTGCATAAAATAAAAAAGGAAAATACTTAACTTTGCCAAGTTGAGTACTTACCTTAAATAATTGGTTCAGTACTTAATCTATTGCAGATTGAGTACTATTTTTTTATACACAGAATCATTAAAGAAACTATTAATAAAATGATAATTAGTATCAGAAATGAGATTAGTAAATCTTTTTTCTTCATAACTATCAAGCCTCCTTCCCATAAGAAGTTGGCAAGTACTCAACAGTTAAGTTTCCCTGTAAAAAGTATACTATTGAATGTATTAAAAAACAAGCGAACAGCTATATATTTATTAACGAAATTTTATAGCAAAATTTGTTATATTAATGTTAGAATATTGTTAAAAAATTGTTCGCTATTGCAAAAATGTATGATATATTCTTACTGTACTGAGATGATGGTACTTACTTAATCTGGGGTTAAGTATCTAACCCCTCAAGCCATATTTAAGAAAACAAGAAAGCCTTCAATTTAAGGGCTTTTTTTGTATTATGAAATATTAAAAGTAATTTAATTTACTCTCATTTAAATGGATGGTATAATAATTTTGTAATTGAAAGGAATTGATACTATGGCAAAGAGTAAAATAAAAGAATTATTTGAAAATCCTACTACAGTTTATATTTTTGATGTGGATGGTGTTTTGGCACCAATAGAATATGGTGAATATAATCATTATGAATTAAATGATGAAGCTTGGGCTAAGGCATTATATGAAAGTGATTTTTACAAGGATAAGAAGCCTTTTAAAACATTTCAGGATTTTTTGAAGGATAAAGATCGTAGTCGTGTTTATGTGGCTACTAAAGTGATGAATGAAGTAGAAAAAGAGCAAAAAATACGCTTTTTAGTTACACACTATCAAATTTTACCGGAAAATATTTATGAAGTATATGAACATGCTGATAAATTAGATATCATAAAAAGAATAGCTAAGCAATATCCTTTATTAGATGCAAAATATTTTGTAATGATTGATGATACGGTTGATGTATTAAACCATATTATGGAAAATTCAGATTTTTCCACTGTTCATATCAGTAGTTTTCTAAAATAGAAGCATCATTAGAAAAGAGGGGTTTATGCCTAAAAGAGCATATTACTATTCTTATGATTTTTTCCATTTAGAAAGCGATGAGGAACTCACTTTATTAAAAAAATTTAAAACTTTTCAGCAAACGGAAAACTATACATGCGGGCCAGTATGTGTACAAATGATTTTAGAATATTATAAGGATAAAGTGCTAACAGAAGAAAAGTTAAAAAAAGAGCTAAAATCCAATAAAAAAAAGGGAACGGAAATAGCAAATATTGTGAGATTCTTTAAGAAAAAAAAGTATGAAATAGATAGCAGTTTAACTCGAAAAAGAAATCAAGACGGATATATTTTTTTAGAGTTTTTTTCTTTTCGAGATTTTGTGATAGAAAATTTAAGGTCGGGATATCCTATTTTAGTAGAAAGTTTTTACTATGGAGGACATTATCAAATAATTATTGGTTATGATAGGCGTTCTAAAGGAAATGATTTTAAAAAAGATATTCTTATTTTAGCTGATAGTGCAGATGATACGGATGATTATGTGGATGGATATCATTATTTATCTGCATATAAATTTTTTTCAATGTGGCGAGATGTCTTATGTTTAAAAAAGAAAAATCAAATACAACCTTTTATTGTAGTAAAAAAGAAAAAAAGTTTTTGATTTAGTGAATTTTAAAAAGATTGCTCCTAACTGAACAATCTTTTATTTGGCTATATAATATGCATAATATTCATCGTATGTAATATTTTCTTCATGGATAACAGCTGCAGCTTCCACTCCTACATAACGCCAGTGCCAAGATTCAGGACTATATCCGGTTAAATAGGTTTTTCCTTCTGGATATCTTTCAATAAAACCATATTCGTGAGCATGTTCTTTTAACCAAAGATATTCTTCACTATCACCAAATTCAGTTCCTAGGGGAGCTGTGGTACTTGTCATATCAATAACAAGACCGGTTTGATGTTCAGAATGTCCTGGACGGGCAGCTGTTTCATCAGCTTTTTTTTCGCCTTGACTTGCTTTTCTACTATCATAAATTTCTTTTTGAGATGCATAATCTCGGTAACTTGATTCCACCATTAAATAATATCCTTCATCATGAGCAGCTTGCCACATATCAATAAATTTTTCATAGGCATAATCGATTAGTTTGTTTGAACCTTGCTCGCCATATGAATATTGTAAGGGAATTGAAACTAAATTTTCTGGGGTATATTCTTCACTTAAAGCATAGAATTTGTTGACATTCATTAATTCATTTAAGGAAGTATCAGTTTGAAATTCTTCTTCATACCATTTGTGATCGGCATTTACATTAACAATCGCGACCACGTCGGTTAGATTTTCTTCTTCCTCTTCTTCAATATAGGATAAATAACGGTCTAAGTTTTTTTCCATAAAGTATTTTTCTTTAACTAAACCTACAATAGTCTCATTTTTTTCAGTATTTATTAATGAGTCGATCGTTTCTTTAGAAAGAGTATCTAGTAAAAGATTTGTATCTTCTAAACTGTAGCCTATATTCGTTAACTTATATTCATCTGTTTTACGATATTGATAATCGTTATAAAAATTTATTCCTAAAATAATCGCGACAATTAAAACGACAATGCCTGCTAGTAGGTAATATGCTTGCTTTTTTAAACGGATTTTTTTCTTTTTTCTCATGCTTCACTTCCTATCCTTAAAAATATTATAACACAGATTTAATTTTCCTTGCGTTTTTTTCACATTTGTTGTATTCTTTTATTAAGAGTAAAGAAGGTAGGGTAGCATAAATGGAAGAAAACAGAGAAGTATTAAAGTATTGTCCTAATTTTCATAAAATTGTAAATTTTGATTATATGCAAGATGATAAAATAACGGCTAAATTAATTCGTATATATAAAGATTATATTTTTGAAGTGAATATTAATGATTCTATGGCTATAAAAGAAGTTAAAGAATTTGATTATGTTTTGAATCGATATATTGAAGACTATGATTTTCGAAAAGAATTAAAAAAAGAGATTGTTCATGTTAAAGTTAAGAAGAGTTGTACAGATATTTTAAAAGCAATTGTTGAAAGTATTTTACATATTTTTGATAAGTATGTCGAGAGTACGACACGTAAGATTACGATTGCTTGTTGGATTTAAAAGGACTTGTTTTAGTTCTTTTTATTTGCTATAATCTTATCAGTTTGGAGGTTATGTTTTTATGAAAGTATATAAGAAAAATTTACCAGATGGTGTAAAAAAGATGTTTGCTTTAGATCGTGGAGTTAAAGTAAAATTAATTAATAAAAAATATTGTAAGAATAAAAAGAGTTCAAAATAGTTATATATCTTGAACTTTTTTTTATTGGCAAGAACCGCCATTTTGGTTAAAGTATTCGGCTATACTATCTAAACTTTGATTTAAATTATTCCAATCGATGAAGTTTTTTAGTTCTGCTTGTAATTGTGTGTCACAGTTTTGACAGATGAATTCTTGATTGTCCTTTAAAGTTATTTCATAGGGTTGGTTGTTTAATTCACAGGTTATGGTGCCACTGATGGAGGTTTCTGTTTTTACTTTGCTAAAGCAAATAACGGCAATGATTATAAAAACAATGTAGATAATAAAGAGCACCCCAATTACTTTTAAAATGGTAAGGATGATGCCTGCTAGTTTTTC
This sequence comes from uncultured Bacilli bacterium, assembly GCA_944332105.1. Classification (GTDB taxonomy): domain Bacteria; phylum Bacillota_I; class Bacilli_A; order RF39; family UBA660; genus Ventrenecus. The sequence continues at coordinate 4,672 of CALVJI010000051.1, read as the reverse complement.
AACATTACTTACTTTTTCAGTTAAAATGTTTTTGGTATCCAAGCCAACTAAATCATCTAGACTTATTGAATAGAATTTGGCAAGTTCCTTGGCTTGGTTTAAGTCTGGCGTTGTTTCACCTAGTTCCCAATTTGAAACAGTTTGTCTTGTAACATGAAGTTTCTCGGCCACTTGTTCTTGACTTAAATGTTTGCTTTTTCTAAGTTCAAAAAGCTTTTTTCCTAAATTCATAAAATTCCTTCTTTCCAGGTTTCACTATACAAGATTTATTTGCAAAGTTCTACCAAATTTTTTTGGAAAACACGCAAAGAAAGTTAACATTAGCTTATGCGGTAGTGACCAACGATGGTATATCTTTTTAAGACATCTTCTTCGTAACGAATTTGATATGGATTGGCATGATGAAGAAGAAAAGGAATGCCTTTGTAGTTTCTTTTGTCAGAAACGATACCGATGTGACGTTCAAAAACGACGATGTCACCACCTTGCCAAGCACTTAAATCAGAAAAATCGGTTGGTAAAGAGATCGCGTTTCTTGCTAAGTAAACTTGTAAATTTTTGACGCGCCGAAAATCAATATTTTTATCGATATTTGTTATGTTATAGGCTTCTTGGTTAGCTAAAACGTCTTCGTATAAAAGATTTTTTATGTCGTATCCGGCATTTAATAGGGCAAAGGCAACGACATCTGTACATACTCCATATTCATCATCAGGATATCCTGTGCTGTAATATTTACTTTTGTATTTAGGTTTTGTAGAGAGATATGCTTTGGTATTTTGTAAAATATCTGTTTGATCATCTACGTCATCGTTATCTTGGTCTACTTGACTTTGATATGTTGTAATGTGAAAATAGGCATTATCAAAACTTGGATGGGGGATAACTTCAAATTCATAAAGAAAAAAACTTAGAACAATTATGCCTAATATAATGTAGACCGGTAATTTAATTTTTAAATTTTTTCTGAAATTTTTCATATTTTTTACCATCCTTTGCTTAAAAATGCTATATTTTTAACTTATCTAATCCTTTTAAACAATTTTCACTTTGATTTTTTGTCTTTTATTCATTTCATTCTTCCTTCATTAAATCATTACCATTCTCCTTCATAATCTTTCTGTTATTATAACATTTTTTCTATCATTTTTATACGTTATAGTATAATAAAGTGGGTGATGCATATGGCAAAAAGAATTTGTTGTCGAGGAATTATTTTAGAAGATGATATGGTTGATTTGATGTATCGAGAAAAAAATGTTGAAGGCAAAATCATAAAATACTACACGTATCCTGGCGGGGGACTCGAAGAAAATGAAACTTTGGAAAATTGTGTAAAAAGAGAAGTAAAAGAAGAATTTGATTTGGATATAGAAGTTTTACAACTTTTGAAAACCGTAGAATATGAAGAAAATATTACTCATTATTTTGCTTGTAAAAAAATTAACGGGATACTCACTCTTAGTGGTGAAGAAAAAGAACGTTGTAGTGAGGAAAATTTTTATGAAGTTAGACAAGTACCTTTGAAAGATATCGAACATATTGAGCTATATGAAAAAGAATTGATTGAAGAAACAAAAAAAATTATAAATCAAGAATGATTTACCTTAATTTATACTAAAAAGTAAGTATGTAACAAAAAAGTGCATTCTTCCAATATTCAAAAAAGAATTTTATAATGAATGTGTCAAAGAAAAAAATGTTTGCAATCTTTGAAAAGGAATTGGAGGAAACAATGATGGAAATGAAAAAAGTAAATTTAAAAAAAGGATATGTACTTGTTTATGATTTTGGAGATGTAAAAGTGCATAATTATACGACTAATGATTTGGTGGATGATCAAGTGATTGTTCTTCAAAAAAATCAAAAGCTTGCGATTATTGAGTCTCCGGCATTTTATGAAAACAATAGAGAATTAGAAGAGTATATTCTTTCATTAAATGCAAAAGTGGATGGAATTTTACTTGCGTATCATATGGCGGGCGGGACATTTTTAAAAGACACGCCTAAGTATGCAACCAAAAATGCAGATACTTATGGTCATATGGGTGGTGGCAAAGCATTGATTGATAATTTTACTGTGGCTTTTGGGGAGGCTTTTGATAAAAATATTCATGATGTTACAGATTATATAGATACAGGAAGTATTACGCTTGCTGATATTAAAATGAATATTATTAAAACTGATGAAGCTTATGACATTGAAATTCCTGAGATTCATTCAATTTATACGCATATGTTAGGAAGTGAATGTCACTCGATTATAGCTGGGGATCGTCATGCGAATGCGATGATTGAAACTCTTAAAGGATATGTGGAAAAGAAATATAATTTGATTTTGACTTCACATTATCTTCCAGAGGATTATAAAGCTGCAGAAAAGAAAATTCTTTATATTGAAACACTTTTACATATCGCAAGTATATCAAGTAATGCGGAAGAAATGATTGAAAAAGTCGAGAAGGCGTATCCTACATATAGCGGAAAAAACTATTTAGAAATGACTGCTCACTTCTTTTTTCCAACACAAGAAAAGTGATTTAATTCACTTTTTTTAATACTTACTGAAAAGTGCGTACTTACTAAAAAGAACATTTTAAGATATAATCCTGTTAAGGAGTTGATTAAATGGCAAAAACCTATACAAATTGTCCAGTTGAGTACACAGCATCTATTATTGGAAACAAATGGAAAATTATTATTTTAAGGGATCTTCTTACAGGGACGAAAAGGTATAATGAATTAAATCGCAGTGTTGTAGGTATTTCAGCAAAAGTTTTAACTGAGAATTTACGTGATTTAGAAAAAGATGGAATTATTAAAAGAAAGGTTTATCCCGTAGTGCCGCCAAAAGTAGAATATTCGTTGACTAATAAAGGGTTAGAATTAAAAGAGGTATTAGAACAGATGAGAATATTTGGGGAGAAATACAAAAATGAAAACTGATGAAATAATTGATAAAATGATTGCTTATTTGGTAAATGAAGATAGTAGTTTAAAAAATTATGTGATTCCTAACGAGACCTTAAAGAAACGTCTTTTTTTAAGAGGATTAATTAATTTACGAGCACCTAAGCCTATTGATGAAGAGTTTTTAAAGTTAGAAGATGAACTTTTACAAAGAGAATTAAAGCAGAAAAATATTATAGATGAAAAGGATATAGAACCGTTATATAAAAATATGGGACTTTGTCTTTGTGATATTACAGTTTTAAAAATTGAAGCTATTGTAAATGCCGCGAATAGTAGTTTATTAGGTTGTTTTATTCCGAATCATTCTTGCATTGATAATGCCATTCATTCTGAGGCTGGTATTCGCTTGCGATTAAAATGTCATGAAATAATGAATGGTGAAGAAGAAAAAACAGGAAGTGCCAAGATAACTAGAGCATATAATCTTCCAAGTAAGTTTGTAATTCATACTGTTGGGCCTATCGTTTTAAATAAGTTAACAAGAAAGAATTGTCAAGATTTAGAAAAATGTTATTTTTCTTGTTTAGAAATTGCTCGTGAACACAATATTCGCACGATTGCTTTTCCTGCTATTTCAACAGGAGTATTTCATTTTCCTAAGGAAGAAGCAAGCAAGATTGCTATAGAAACTGTTCTAAAATATATAGAAGAATATCCTATGGCTTTTGATAAAATTGTGTTTTGTGTTTTTACAAAGGAGGATCAAGCGATTTATGAAAGATTACTCAAAAATAAAGGAAGTAATTTGTAATGCAGATGCCATTATCATTGGTGCGGGAGCTGGATTATCCACTTCGGCTGGTATTAATTATGGAACAGCTGACTTTGCTAAAAATTTTCCAGAATTAGTTCAGAAATATCAAATGACAGATATGTATACTTCAAGTTTTTATGAATTTAAAACAGAGGAAGAAAGATGGAGTTATTGGGCTAAACACATCAATTATCTTTATAATATTCCAGCTACTAATGTATACAAAAATTTATATGAGTTAGTAAAAAACAAAGAATATTTTATCATAACAACTAATGTAGATGGGCAGTTTTTAAAAGCAGGTTTTGCTAAAGAAAAAGTTTTTGAAGTACAGGGAAGTTTATCTAAGATGCAATGTTCGGTTGGCTGTCATCAAAAATTATATGATGTTTTACCCCTCGTTCAAGAAATGCTACATAATGAGAAAGATTGTAAAATTTCAAGTGATCTTGTTCCATATTGTCCTCGATGTGGTGAGAAAATGGAAATAAATTTACGAAAAGATGCTTTTTTTGTGGAAGATGCGCATTGGCATAAATTACATGATGAGTATGAAAGGTTTATTCAAGAAAATAAAAATAAAAAGCTTGTTTTGTTAGAATTGGGAGTAGGATTTAATACACCAAGTATTATTCGTTTTCCATTTGAAAGCATTACTTCAAAATATGAACATGTTACATTGATTCGTGTGAATGATAAGTATCTAGAAATTGCTTTTGAAATTCAAAATAAATCTATTTTAGTAAAAGAAGATTGTGGAGAGTTTATTAAACAATCATTATCTTTTGTTTAACTAAAGCAATAAAGATTGAGCATAAAAAAATGTTTCCAATAATACTTTTTTTGACATCGGATGTTGTATGTGCTAACTTGGCACTTCTTTTTTTATTCTTTTTTTGATATGCTGGATATAAGAAAGAAATGAGGATATATGAAAAAAGAAAA